>JALZOO010000086.1 GCA_030913905.1 Acidobacteriota bacterium | reverse complement strand
TAGCCACCTCAGCGCGCACAATCTTCTCAATGTCGCGCACCAGCGCCGGACGTTTTCCACCTTCGTCGCCAAATGAATGGACCATCACCCGATAGCGCTTACCGTCTACCTGGAATTCATCCAGGGTCCAATCAGGCGCAACCTCGGTCGGTGTATCCGCCATCAAGTCCCAGTTTGCAAACTGCCACTCGCGTTGGTCAGGACGTTCCGTCCATCCGTTAATAATTCGCCATCCGGAAGGCGGTTGGATCTCAAGCCTCACCGGATCGGGTTTGTGTCCAACCACGTACATGAAGATGGAATGTCCGTTGTAGTTTGCGTGCCTTGTATCAAGCTGAGAAAACGTGCCGGAGAGATCGTTACCGAAGACTTTATAGCGGACGGAGAGCCGGCGCTTTCCCGAGTTCGCCACCCGCCACGTCTGGTTGTCGACGCGTGTAACAGGTAGCGCCGCTACCCGACAGTCAATAGCGGAGGGGGCGCCGCTTCGCGAGTTACAGATCGCGTCGTACGCCTGAAACTCCTGAACATTCTTGGCGAAATCGAATACTGCATAACGACCCGGCGACCACTTGGCCATTTGAAAATCAATCGACGGCGGCGCGTTTTCGGGGAGTTCAACCTCAATCGTTACTTCAAACAGATGCGAAACCGGTCGCGACATCGCCAGCCGGTAGGTTATTGAGCGAAACGGCTGCGTCTGTTGAGCGAAGCCTGTAGCGCTTACGTAGACGCAGACAACCAGGGCGGCAAAGGTTCGCAAAAGATTCTTTGTCACTGAACGATTCATTGAACTCCTTCTCTGAACGAGGAAAGTAGACGCGGATTATAGTTTGTTCCAATGAATGGGTGTCAAAAGAAGCAAGATTCACTTCGGAGCTTTAAGGTTAGAAGGAGTCGTCTGATTGGTCAGCTCATGGTTGGGAAGGGGGACTGCCCCCGCTCTTAGATGCTGAGCTAAGCCGAAATCGAAGACAGAGCGGGGGCAAGGGCGGGGTCCCCAGCGGGGCAACCCGCTGGGGTGCTAATCCCACCTTCCTGACCTCGAGGTTGCCTGTTTGAGTTATGAATTGGTTACTTGTATGGTTTTCCTGCCAGATCATTAACGTCATGCCTCTAACAGAACGTCTTTATTACGACGATTCACACTTGATTGAATTCGAGGCCCGTGTGGTCGACAAAACTGACCGTGTCAGCGGTTGGACCGCGGTGACACTTGATCGCACCGCTTTCTATCCCACGGGCGGCGGGCAACCAAGCGACACCGGAACGCTGAATGGCGCGCGCGTCGTAGAGTGTATTGATGATGAGGACAATGGCGTGCTGCACGTTATGCAGGGACATGCGCCCCAGGTGGGTTCCACTGTCAAAGGCAGAATCGATTGGCCACGTCGTCTCGATCACATGCAACAACACACGGGGCAGCACATCCTGTCTCAGGCTTTTATCACTCTCTTCAATGCGCCCACGCGTAGTTTTCGTGTACTGGAGGATTCATGTGAGATTGACGTCGAGCTGACGAATCCGACGTCGGACGTTATCGAACGCGCAGTCGAACTCGCCAACAATGTCATCTGGGAAGATCGCGCTATCACTATTAGGAATGTCACGCCGGAAGAGGCCGCCGAGCTTTCCTTGCGAAAAGATCCGGCACGAGCAGGCGAGTTAAGGTTGATTGAAATTGACGGATTTGATCTGACACCTTGCGGCGGCACCCACGCATATCGCACCGGGGAAGTGGGGATGATAGTGGTGCGACATTGGGAGCGCGCCAAAGGACTAACGCGAATAGAGTTTGTCGCCGGCACTCGCGCGCTAACAGATTACCGGCGCGCAAACAGAACTGCTCGCGCAGTCGCCGCCCTGTTCAGCGCGAGTCGCGATGATGCGCCAAAGCTCACGGCGCGCATGGTCGAAGAGAATAAGGAGCTTCATCATCAAGTACGCAGCCTTGAAGAAATTTCGGCCCGCGCCGAGGCTGATGAACTCCTGGCGTCAACGTCATCAAACGCGGCCGATGTTCGTGTTGTTTGTGAGATTTTTGAGAATCGTGATGCTGAGGCGCTAAAGCGTTTGGCGCTGGCGCTAATTGCCCATCCGAATGCGATCGCTTTGCTTGGCTCTCGCGATAAGGAAGCAGGACGCCTGGTCTTCGCGAAGTCTGCAGATGCACCTGGCGATATGAACGTCTTAATGCGCGAAGCATGTGCGATGCTCGACGGTCGTGGCGGCGGTAAACCTGATCTCGCGCAAGGCGGTGGAAAGAATATAGACAAACTCGAAGCGGCCATTGATCAAGCCGTTAAGAGTTTGAACTAAGTCGATGCTTACACAGATTTCAACGCTCGCTCTTATGTTTTCTGGTTTTTGTGTGTAATCTGTGGATCCGCTCTGGCTCTTTAACCCACAAGGAGACTCTTATGCCTGTCTACATGGTTGAACGGGATCTTCCCGGCATCGAGATGGAACAACTGGCAGCTGCGCAAAAGGCGGCGATTGAAACAAGTGACAAGTTCACCGCCGACGGCAAAGCGGTGCGCTACATCCGCACGACCTTTGTCCCCGGCGAGGCGCATTGCATGTGTCTGTTCGAAGCTGCCAATCCGGAGTTAGTGAAGGAAGTAAACGATGCCGCTCAAATACCATATACGAGAGTCATCGAAGCACTCGATTTGACTCCGCAATAACTTCGTTCGAGTACGGTATCGAGTGACGCATGCATTTGCGAGCTGGCTTCGACGCTCAGTAGTGGCGCTCGCCGCTCGGTGATGGATCGCTCTTAATTCGAAACTTGAATCTCTAAACTCGAAACGGTATTCTTTTCCGCGTGGGGCAGTAGCTCAGTTGGCAGAGCGCCGCGTTCGCAATGCGGAGGCCAGGAGTTCGACCCTCCTCTGCTCCACCAAAAACCTCTCACCTTTCAATAACTTATCGTTACAGATTCGTGAGACCTGATTTTCCCAAGTGGCCAATATGTGGCCAGAAATAACAGCACCCGATGGTAGAAAAAGGTAGAGAATGGGAA
>JALZOO010000085.1 GCA_030913905.1 Acidobacteriota bacterium | reverse complement strand
CTCCAGCAATGTTTCAGAAACGATTGGTTTAAGTGTCGCCAGTCCGCGCTCATCGTCGGTTATGGCGCGCTGAAGAATTGTTATCACTTCAGTTTCTGTCAGTGGATTGAGGACCAGAACTCGGCTGCGCGAAAGGAGCGCGCCAGTGACCTCGAAAGACGGATTTTCGGTTGTTGCTCCAATTAAGGTCACGGTTCCGTTTTCGACCGCGTGCAATAGCGCGTCCTGCTGGCCTTTGTTGAAGCGATGGATCTCATCAATGAAAAGGATTGTCCTGTTGCCAAACTTTCGCTCCTGACGAGCTTCGACGATGGCCGCGCGTAAGTCCTTGACGCCGGAAAAGACGGCGGATAAAGCGATGAAGCGAGAGTCGGCTTTCTCGGCGAGCAAACGCGCCAACGTTGTCTTGCCCGTTCCCGGCGCGCCCCAGAGAATTAACGACGGCAAGTTTGCCGGACCGTCCAGCAACCGGCGGAGAATCCTGCCTTCGCCGACGAGGTGGTCCTGTCCTACGAACTCGGCGAGCGACCGGGGCCGCATCCGCTCAGCCAGCGGCGCAGAGGTATCCGCAACGGCCTCGACGGGCGATTTGCTAAAAAGATTACCTGTGGTTGAATACGCCATGATTTAAAACCATTGCCAATTATCACCCAAACCTTATCCGCGCGCGACTCGGGATTCGGTTCCTGAGAGCAAATTTGAATATTCGAGGGAACGTCGGCCGGACGATGCTCGTATAGTTCACCGAGCGCAGATGAGCTGCATAAATAGGAAGCGAAAAGCCGGAGATTTGGGAGTTACACGATGAAAGAAGCCTCAGACGTATTGAGAATAGTGGGAATGATTTTACTGGGAATCTTTGTTTTTGCGGTTGGCATTCCTATCGTTTTGACGGCAGCCGGTATCACCCTCGGCATTATCAAGATTCTTTTCGGCATCGCCGTCCTGGTTATTAAACTGGCGGTCGTGATCGCCATTGGATACCTAATCCTCGTCGGCATCCGGGCCATTCTGCGGTGAAGGGCCACCACTCAAACAGGCTTTTGAAAAACTAAGAACGATCCACGAAAGGACGCGAACGGCACGGAAGAATCCTTTTCAAGTCGTTCGTGTGTTTTTGTGTCTGTTCGTGTGGTTCGTGTTATTTCGTGGATCGTCTTATCTGTTTCCTGTATCTCGGCCCGGTCTTAAACAAGCAATCGAGAGTGGACGAACGCGCCGCTAAAAAGAAATCCGAATTAGCCGCTCAAATTAGCGTCTGGCGGGATTACACATTAAAGCGAAAAAGAACCACGTCGCCTTCCTGCATGATGTAGTCTTTGCCTTCCAGCCTTGTCAGACCTTTTTCTCGCGCGACGGCATGTGAACCAGAGCGAATCAGGTCTTCATAACCAATAACTTCAGCGCGAATGAAGCCCCGCGCGATGTCAGAATGGATTGCGCCGGCAGCATCTTGCGCGCGTGAGCCCTGTGGGATGGTCCAGGCCCGCACCTCCTTTTCTCCGGCAGTCAAAAACGACATCAAGCCAAGCGTGCGATAGGCGCTCTGGATCAGTTGATCCACGCCGCTGCTATTAACTCCCAGCGATTGCAGATACTCGCGCCGCTCTTCAGGGGCCAACCCGACCAGGTCTGCCTCCAATTGCGCGCAGATGACGATGCATTCCGAGCCTTCGCTCGCCGCGACGTCACGAATCGCACGGAGTTGCTCGTCGTCGTCCGGCGCACCGAGCGTGGCTTCGTTGACGTTCGCCGCGTAGATCGTCGGCTTCATGGTCAACAGAAAATAGTTCCTGGCGATGGCGAGTTCTTCGTCGTTAAGCGATACGCTTTTGGCCGGCTGAAACTCTTCCAGCGCGGGCTGCAATTTGTCGAGCACCTCGAGTTCGGCCTTCGCCATCTTTTCACCACCCTTAGCGCCCTTTTGCACACGTTCGCGGCGGCGCTCAACGGTTGCGAGGTCGGCCAGCGCCAGTTCAATCTGGACCGTTTCAATATCTCGCCTGGCGTCAACGGTGTCATCGACGTGGACGATATTGTCGTCTTCAAAGCAGCGGACCACCTGAATCATCGTGTCGGTTTCGCGTATGCTCGCGAGAAACTGGTTGCCCATCCCTTCGCCTTTCGATGAGCCGCGCACGAGTCCGGCAATGTCGACAAATTCAACACTGGCGGGAACGATGACCTTCGTCTTCACAATATCGGCCAGCGGCGCCAGGCGTTCGTCAGGCACTGTGACAACACCCACGTTGGGCTTACTGGTTGAGAAAGCGTAGTTCGCGGTTATGGCGGAAGACTGCGCCGTCACCGCATTGAAAAGCGTGGTCTTGCCTATGTTTGGCAAGCCGACGATACCAGCTCGTAACATTATTTGACCTCGTGCATTTGAAACTAACCGATAAGTTTCGCAGGCGCAAACGCGGGAATGAGGCAACAAGTTCAGAGTTCACCTTCAGCTTGTCTGAGTATTAAGACAACCTAAAGGTTGAACTCTGAACTCCTTGAACTATAATCGCGCTCCGGTCGAAACCTTCTTCGAACATGAGTAGGAGAAAAAGAAAAGGACCAGACGGGCGATCGCTCACGATCAACTTGCCGTCGCTTACTGCGTGATCATTTCGCTTGCGCTCCTGCTGCTGGCAACCGCCGGCGGCACACTGGCCACATACCTCTACGACGATATTGCGCCTTTTGCTGCGCGCCTTTGCGCGGGAGCTTGCGTGGGAATTGCCGCGCTCGGTCTGCTCTGTTTTGTGTTTGCTTCAGTTCTAGGTCTCACTCCGCTGTCCATCGCATTTGCGATTGCGGTGGTCATGCTGTTTCCACTCGCCTGGTTCAATCACGATCGCCGCAAGTTCGTTCAGCAAGACCTCACCGAAACTTACCGCACCGTTCGTGCGGCGCTTGCGCATCCGGATCGGATTCCCTGGGGCTATGTAGGCTTTTATCTGGTTATCGTTGCGATTTTTTGGGGCTGCTTCCAGCGAGCAATGATCGAGCTGCCTGATGGGATCTATACAGGCGTGCTGAACAACTTTGGTGATCTACCGTTTCACATCAGCGTCATCACCAGTTTTGCCTACGGAAACAATCTCGTCCCGGAGGACCCGACTTATGCGGGAGTGAAATTTACATATCCTTTCCTGACGGACTTTGTTTCCGCAATTTTTGTTCGATGTGGAGCCAGCCTCCGGCAGTCGATGTTCATCGAGAATTTCGTCGTTGCAATTGCCTTTGTAGGTTTGCTGCATCGCTGGGCCCTGGTGTTGTTGCGCGATCGGTTAGCCGCGGTTATGACTCCGCTGCTGGTGATTTTTAGCGGCGGGTTTGGGTGGGCCATGTTAGTTGAAGCGGCTACTCAAAATGACAGCAGTTTTACCCGTTTCCTCCAGAGTCTGCCAAACTCATTCACGATAATTCCGGATACGACATGGCGTTGGGGCAACGCAATCTCCACGCTGCTGATTCCCCAGCGCGGATTTTTGCTCGGTCTGCCGCTGGCAGTAATTGTCTTTACGCAGTGGTGGCTGGCAACCAGTAACGAGGCGGAGATGCAGAGACACGGGGACGCGGCCCGGACTGACGCGGAGACACAGAGACACGGAGACACGGCGAAAAAGACCAACCCCCAAAAGGCTCAAAAGAGGAAGAGTAAGAATGACGCAAAACGTGGAGGCGAACATCTCGGCGTCTCCGCGTCCGCGCGTCTCCGCGTTTCGTCTTCCACTCACCGTATGATCGCCGCCGGCGTAATTGCCGGACTCCTGCCGTTGGTACACGCACACAGCTTTGTGGCGATTATGGCGGTGGGCGCCGGCATTGCCTTGTTGCAAAGGCGCTGGCGCGATTGGTTTGTGTTTTTTATGGTGGCTTCGTTAGTTGCGTTGCCTCAAATGTGGTGGTCCACCCACAACAGTGCGGTGAATGCCGCAAAGTTTTTTGAGTTGGAGTTTGGCTGGGACCACGGCGAGGAAAATGTTTTCTGGTTCTGGTTGAAGAACACGGGTCTCTTCATTCCGCTTACGATTGCCGCATTGCTTTGGCGCGACAAGAAGCCTTTGGTTTCACGCGCGCTGGTGTTTTTCTATTTGCCATTCATGCTTTGTTTTATAGTGCCGAATGTTTTGAAAATGGCGCCGTGGATTTGGGATAACATAAAGGTGTTGTTTTACTGGTGGGTTGGATCGGCTCCGCTGGTCGCGCTACTGCTGGCGAGGCTATGGCGGCAAGGCGGGCTACGGAAGATATTCGCGCTGGCTCTATTCGTTTGCGTCACCGCGGCAGGGGCCTTGGATGTGGCGTCAATACTGTTCCGGCCCGCCAAACACCAGGTGTTTGACGCGCAGGGAATCA
Source organism: Acidobacteriota bacterium (assembly GCA_030913905.1). Taxonomy (GTDB): domain Bacteria; phylum Acidobacteriota; class Blastocatellia; order Pyrinomonadales; family Pyrinomonadaceae; genus PSRF01. Next base: position 8,859 of record JALZOO010000085.1, on the reverse strand, counting down.
GCTTCGCCGAATCGATACGAGCCGAAACGCAACCGAGAGCGTTGGTAATGCATGCTCCGGTTCATAATCATCCGGTGTTTTTGAGCGGACGACGCTCGCTGATGGGTTATCCCGGCCACATCTGGACGCACGGACTCGACTACGTTCAAAGAGAAAGAGAGATTAGAAGAGTGTACGCCGGCGCGCCTGACGCCGACGCTATTCTTCGCAAATACGGCGTCGCATATGTTGTCGTCGGTCCACATGAACGGGAACAGATGAGTGTTAACGAACAGTTTTTCTCAGGACTCAGGACTGTAGGAGAAGTTGGTGGCTACCGCCTCTACAAAACCGGGCAATAGAGCAGCCAATCAGCCTGCTCAACCCACGGATGGATCCGATGTGTCGCGGCGCACCTGGGTCATTGCAAGCGTGGTGATTCTCGCCTTGGCTGCGTTGCTGCGATTTTATAATTTGGACCTTGTTCCTCTGCATCATGATGAGGGAGTAAACGGAAACTTCCTGGTCAGGCTGGTTAGAGAGGGGTTTTATCGCTACGACCCGGCGAACTACCACGGTCCTACGCTTTATTATTTCGCTGCAATTTATCCGCGGATTTTGCGGGCTGTGTTTGGCGTTCAGGCACAAAACAATTATGGACTTACCACTACAGCCATCAGGGCTGTGCCTGCCCTCTTCGGCCTCGGAACAATTGCCCTGGTTTTAACCCTGCGCCGAAATCTAGGCAGTATCGCCACGCTTTTCGCTGCAGCGTTGCTGGCTATCTCGCCTGGCGCGGTTTATTTGTCTCGCTACTTCATTCACGAAACTCTATTTGTTTTCTTCACGCTGTCGTTAGTGGTGACCGGGCTGAGATATTTTGAGGAGGCGCGGCCTCTCTATCTGATACTCGCGTCAATCTCGGCCGCACTGTTATTTGCCACGAAAGAGACTGCAATCATCTCGGTGGGCGTCTTGGCGCTCGCTCTGCTGTTTACACGAATCTATCGGATGGTCCTGGAGCAGTCAGGAAATGTGGCCCCCACGAAGAAGAAGCGTCGAGGACGTTCAAAAGAACAATCGGGTTTCGTCGCTGGAGCAGGTGGACGAGGGGTTGTCATCACGTGGTTGATAGTTGCCGTTGCCATCTTCATTGCTGTGAATGTGATTCTCTATTCCTCATTCTTCACCAATTTTCCGAAAGGCGTTTGGGACGCGTTAAGGACCTTCCAATTCTGGAGCAAGACGGGCAAGGAAGCGCACGTCCATCCATATACGACTTATCTCTGGTGGCTGCTATTGCAGGAGTCGCCGCTGCTCGTGCTGGGCGCGATAGGCGCTATGTTTGCACTGGTGAAACCCGGGAAGTCGTTTGTTCTATTCTGCGCCCTTTGGGGCTTCGGACTAATAGCTGCGTATTCGCTAATAGCTTACAAAACACCCTGGCTTTGTTTGAGCTTGATCGTCCCATTGGCGCTTATGGCCGGTCACACTTTTGAATGGCTTTACCAGGAACTCTTCGAGTGGGAAGTGGGCCGGCGACTTCGCCTGGCCACACTTGGCATCGTTTTTGTGATCGCCACAGGGGTATTGCCTGGTGTAGTCCGAGCCCAGACGCAGAAAAAGTTTCATGCTAAGACTTTCATTCCGGGCTATCAGACAATTGATCTGAACTTTATTAACTATGACAACGACGATCGCTATTACGTTTATGTATATGCGCACACGCGTCGTGAAACTCTCAAACTTGTGGCTGAGATAAACCGCATTGCGCAGAGGACTCATCAGGCAAGCGAGACGGGAATAACGATAGTCTCGCCCGACTATTGGCCATTGCCCTGGTATCTGCGAGATTACAGTCGAGTTGGTTATTTCGGTCGAATGGTTTCTTCGAATGAGCCGATCATCATCGCTTCGCAAGCCCAGGCAGAAGAAGTGCGCACCACGTTTGGCGATCGTTACCAGCTGGTGCACTCAGGATTCAACACGGCGGGCAGCTTCCCCTTACGGCCGGGAGTGGACCTTCTGCTGTATACGAGAAGAGAACTTGTTCGTTAGACGAGTGGGTTAAAACTGATCTTCAATCCACTATCGCGACCCGCGTCAACTGGGCCAACATAAATACGGCGCCGGGAGCGGTAGCGACCGGGTCGAAACGTGAGAATACTAGTCGTCAATCAAATTGTGGATAACACACCCGGTCGCTACCGCTACCGGTTCTGTATTCGTCAACCCACACAACATCTATAATGCCGATGTTGGTAAGATGAATTCATGCATAGATATCAGCCAATCCTAATCATCGCGTGCGTGCTCGTGGTGGCAATCGCAGCCGGAGCGCTGCTGCTGAGATCGAATAACGACGATACGTCTAACGCCGACGCGATTAATCCATTGCCCGAGCAGAAGAAGGAGATTTCGCCGGACACGGTTGTAATGCTGGAGGAATATGGCGACTATGAATGTGCACCGTGTGGCGAACTTCATCCAACGCTCAAACAGCTCAAACAGGAATTTGGACCAAATCTGAATTTCGTATTCCGAAATCTGCCCCTTCCGGAGATTCACAAGAATGCGCTGGTCGCCGCCCAGGCGGCAGAAGCGGCCCGACGGCAAAACAAGTTCTGGGAGATGCATGATCTTCTTTACGAGAACCAGCAGCTTTGGGAAGGCGAGGCAAATCCACGCCCGACATTCTTGAAGTTTGCGCGGGACCTTGGATTAGATGTAGACCCCTTTACTCAGGATATGGATGGCGAGCAGGTCCGGTTCAGAATTGAGGCTGACCGGGACGAGGCGGCTCGACGGAGTATCGATGCGACGCCAACGATTTTCATCGATGGTCGACGATTACGGACGGATGCTTTGACCCCCGCAGGCATTCGTAAGCGGATTGAGGCCAGGTTGGCTGGCACGGATCCACCCGGCTTCTAGATCCCATCCGCCAGCCTTGTCCTCCGAGAAAAACCGGACGATAAACTCGGGTAACTGTCGACCCGTCGCAACCCCACCTTTAAGCACCCTGGGTTAACTTTGCTATCTACTTCATTAAAGTTGGCTTACCTCAAGTTTTGGTTGACATTCTAAGCAACTCGCAATTATATTGTCACACCCTCGCGGGGCCTTCCGACTATTCGGTTTTTGGGGTCGAGGCGTGGGAGAATTAGACAAACTCTCGCATGTTCAAACTCAAGCGCCTCGAGATCACCGGCTTCAAATCCTTCGCGGACTACACAGAAATTCTCTTCACAGGTGACGGCATCACTGCCATTGTCGGGCCAAACGGCTGCGGCAAGAGCAACGTTGCGGATGCGATAGCCTGGGTGCTGGGTGAACAGCGCGTCAAACATCTTCGCGGCGGCGAGATGAAAGACGTCATTTTCCAGGGCTCGCGAAACCGGCAGCCTAGCGGCATGGCCGAGGTAGTCATGCACATGGTGCGCGACGAGGTCATTGAGCACGAGCCTGATATTGAAGATATCGATTCGACGCTGGAGCAAATCGACGATCAAGTCGTCGAGTTTGAGGCGATAGGTCAACCGGAACTTGCTGGGACCCCTGAAGAGGCTGCCGCAGCGACCACGGAAATTTCCGGCCTGGCACCGTTGGAACAAAGTGGGGAACCAGGCGGCGAGTTAGTAGCATCCCCTAAGCATCACCAGCACAAGAGACATTGGAGACGAAGAAATCTGGCGCTGGAGTTTGCTCCCGGTGAAGCGGTTTCCGTTACACGCCGTCTCTTCCGTTCCGGCGAGAGTGAATACCTTCTCAACGATAAGCTATGCCGGCTTCGTGACATTCAGGATCTTTTCTCAGGGACCGGACTTGCCGGTGGCCACTACGCCATCATCGAGCAGGGTCGGATTGGCCAGATTCTCTCCGCCAAGCCGATGGACCGTCGCACGATTATCGAAGAGGCTGCTGGGATCACAAAGTTTCGTGTGCGCCAGCGGGCAGCCGAAGCGCGGCTGGAGTCTGCGCGCTCAAACCTCTCACGAATCTCCGACATCATTTCCGAAATCGATCGGCAGGTAAACAGCCTGCGCAGGCAGGCTGCCAAGGCGCGTCGTTATCGTGTTTTTCGTGAAGAGCTGCGCGAGTTGTTGCGGCATGTATTCGTGGCCGAGGACCAGAAGCTCACACGCTTACTCGAAGAAACAGAATTGAAGTTGAACGAAGCCAGCGCTATGGAGCGTAGCGTGGCTGAGGACTTAGCCAGACAGGAAGAAGAGGCGCGCAATGCAACGCAACAGGCGAGAAAGACTGAAGACGACCTCGCGGCCGTGCGCGCGGCGGCAGCAGAAGCCGTGTTGCATCGAGACCGCCAGGCGCGTGAGCGCGCCTACCAGGAAGAGCAGGTAGTTGCCCTCGAGAAGCGAACAACCGAAGTCACGGCTGAAATCGACGCACTTTCAGAGCGGCTAATTCTCGTCGAAGCTGAATGCAAGAGATTGCAGGAAGACGATGCGCGTTTACGAAGTGAAGCGGATGAAAGCGCCGGAGCTTTGAGACTCGCCGAAGAGTCCTACGCCGAGAAGATCTCGCTGGCTTCGAAAGCCGAAAGCGAAATCGAGAATGCGCGAGCTGATTTACTCAAGCACACCGCGGTAGCTGAACGACTCCGAGAAATCGCGCGACAGTTGGAGGGCACGCTCGAGCGTTTGGCAGTGCAGGCTGAAGGTTTGGCGCGCGAGGGCGAACGCGCCGCCACGCAGCGTGCCGAGCGCCACGCCGAAGCCGAAGCCTTCAATCATGAGATTGTTGCGGCCCGAGAGCACATCTCGACATTGACCGCCGAACGGGAGAGAGCTGTTGATGCCGTCGTCCAGGGACATGAAGCTGTAAGTGATACTGAAGCGGAGTTGACGCGCGTGCGCGACGAGTATTCGCGCGCCAGGCACCGGCTGGAAAGTCTGAACGAGCTGGATACCAGACGCGCTTATTATTCTTCGGCCGTTCAACTAATGTTTTCGGAGGAGAGCGCACCTCGCGACTTCCACTTCATCGGCACGCTCGCTGACGCACTTAAGGTGGAGGCGAAGTGGGAACGCGCCGTCGAGGGTGTGCTGGGTTCGTCGTTGCAATCGATTGTTGTCCCAACGCCGGACGATGCTGCGCGCGCCGCTCAATGGCTCAGGGAAAATAACGGCGGCCGTGCGAGTTTCCTGGTTGCCGGACTTCATGGTGGTAGCGACGAGGCGAATGCTCTCGCATGCAAAGTTGAAGAGCGCCCCGCTCTGTCGATTGCTTTTGCGCCCGAAGGAATTGCCGAGGACTTGAAGATCGCCGACTTGTTGGGCGCGCCTCGCGAACTGTTGGCAGTGCTCCAGCGAACCTTGCCGGAAAAGATGAATGCCCGACTGTCGGCAAATCTGGACGAAGCAATGACTCGGTCGCTGGCGACCGGCGAAGTGTTTGTCACACTAAATGGCGATTGGGTGGCAAGTGGACAATTTGTGAGTGCCGGCGACGCGCGTGCGGTTGAAGAAGGCGCCGGGTTGTTAACTTTCAAGCGCGAACTGCGCGAGCTCGAAGCGCGGGCGGAAGCTTTGCGAATTGAGTCGAAGTCTGCCGAAGAAGCGGCCACGCAGGCACGCGCCCGTTTAGTGGGGCTGGAAGATGCGGTCGTGATTCTGAATGAGGCCCTCGGTCGCGAAGAGCGAGAAGCGATGGCCCGTGAGGTAACGGCGACCGGACTCGCGCATGAAATCGAACGCGCCGAACGCCACATGAGAGTCGTGACAGATGACGCTGCCAGAGTTGAACAAGAGAGATTGGAAGTTGAAACGAGACGCACGGCCGCGATAACTGACGCCGGAGAGGCTGAAGCTGCTCGGATCGCTGCGGCCGAGACGGTGACATTGGCAACTTCGGTTTTGGCTGAAGCACGACGCGCCGCCGAGGCCGAAAGCGAGGGCTTAGCAGGACAAAGAGCCACAGCCGCTGCAGCAACCGAACGAAGGCGTGGCACAGCCGCTGAACTCCGTCGTATGGAAGCTGAATACGCCGACCTCGCAGGCCGCGTTGAGCGTCATCGACTGGAGCTGGTGGAAATGACCGAGCGCATCGCAGCGCTGCGTGAGTCAATCGCCGATCTGGAATACAAGGCCAGCACCGAACACGAGGAGCGCGCGCGGGAAGAGCAGGAGATTGGTGCACTGACCGCCAGCCTCGAGGGCGCACGTCAACAGGCTGACGCGTTGGCAGTTCAGCTTTCTGACTTGAACAAGCACGCTGCTGAGGTGCGCGACGCGCGGGCGGCAATCGAGGTGCAGCGTGCCGAAGCGCAGGCCCGTTTAACCTTTGTGCGCGAGAACTGTGCTGCGGAGTTGAACCAATCGCTGGAAGACCTTGCGCGGGAACAGTCCATCGACGAACAGTTTGATCTCGATTCAGCACACGCACGCGTGGAGGAACTTCGCAACCGGATTGAGGGTTTTGGCGCAGTAAACATGATGGCCCTCGAAGAACTTTCGGAAGCGGAAGAGCGACTGCTGTTCCTATCAACGCAGCGACAGGACATCGTTGAGAGCATCTCATCCACTGAAGAAGCTTTGCGCGAAATCAAACGACGTTCGCGCGAGCGATTCCGGCACGCCTTTGAGCAGATCAACAAAAACTTCAGCGAGCTTTTCCAGGAGTTGTTTGGCGGCGGCCGCGGTGAGATGAGCCTGATTGAAGCTGACGACGTGCTCGAGTCAGGCATCGATGTGATTGCCCAGCCACCGGGCAAGAGGTTGCAGAATGTGCTGCTGCTTTCCGGCGGCGAGAAAGCAATGGCGGCCCTGGCATTGGTTTTGGGAATCTTCCACTATCGTCCATCTCCGTTCTGCTTGCTTGACGAAGTGGACGCGCCGCTCGATGAAGCCAATGTGGGCCGGTTCACTGATAAAGTCGCCCAGATGTCGGCAGACACGCAGTTCATTGTCATAACGCATAACAAGCGAACGATGGAGATGGCGCGCGCACTCTATGGCGTAACGATGGAAGAAGTAGGCGTGTCGAAATTGGTTTCCGTGAAGTTTGAGTAGGTTACCCTTTCAGGATGGCTGTTTAGAAGGCGGGCATTGCCCGCCTTTTTGTTGTTCGTTAGGAAACCAGCCCCGCCTTCGCTTAGAATGCCCGCCGTCGGAAGTGTAATGGGTAGTCAGATTTTCAAAGTTCGCCACCTTCTCCCCGCTGCGTTCGTTGTTTTGAGCGCGGCGGTTTTTGGTGTTGCTCAACAACCGTCGGGGAACAAACAGAATGCCCGCCCCGAAAGTACCGTTGTTGAACCGGCAACCCGAGAGACTGGCAAGAATTCGACGCGCTATTCCTATGAGTTTACGCAGCCGCAGTTTTATGTGCGGCACATACTGATTGAGCACGATGAAAGCGGTCACGGCCGCATTAGTTTCATAAAGCAGAACGAAGAGACGCCCGTGGTAGAACCACTGGAACTTTCCGTCGCAGCTACTTCCCGCCTGGAAGCTCTATGGCAAGCGTTGCGATTTCTCGACTCGGAAGAGAGTTATCAGTCTGACAGGGAATATCCGCATCTGGGAACGATGCGATTGAAAATGGAGCAAGGCACGCGCAAACGCACGGCCGAATTCAATTGGACCACTCACAAGGACGCGTTGACGTTAGTTAACGAATACCGTCGCGCCGCCGACCAGGCCATTTGGGTTTTTGACGTTTCCGTCGCGCGCGAGAGCCAACCGCTCAACGCGCCCAAGCTTATGGACCAAATGGAATTGATGCTCAAAAGCAACTCGCTTTCGGATCCGAAACAATTAATCCCGCTGCTCAAAGAGCTCAGCGTCGACGAACATATCCCGCTCATGGCCCGCAACCACGCCGCTCGCCTATTGAAAAAGATTGATAAGTAACTGCGTATTCGCCCGTCGCGAATTAGAGTTGCTGGTTTGTGAGTCGCAAAAAGTCTACCACGCGGTTCTCCGCCCAAAATCGATCCGCATCCGAATTCGTTGGTTCACCCGAAAGAAAAGCAACATGGCCGCCGCGTTCGGTGTCCATTAGCAAAATGTAAGGGTTGTTTGTGACCGCGGGGTCCAGCATCGGAGCGAACGGGATGAACGGGTCGTCCTGAGCGTGGATGATGAGCGTTGGGATGCGAATTCGATCTATCACACGAATAGAACTGGCCTTGTAGTAATAATCCTCGGCGTCGGCAAACCCATGTGCACGTGCGGTGAAGCGGTTATCAAATTCGCGCAGAGTCCGTATTTTCCAAAGCCCGCTGATGTCGTAACGATCCGGATAGAGCTTATGCTTGAGCCGAATTCGTTTCTTGAGGCGGTAGACGAAGTCGCGATTATAAATCCAGTTTGATCGTTTCAATATCAAAGCAGCGCTTGCGTTCAGATCGATCGAGGGCGAAACAGCGCAGACAGCCAACACTTCCTTAGGCGGATTGGCGCCATACTCTCCGGCGACTTTCAGCACCATGTTTCCGCCGAGTGAAAAACCTGCCAGCATGATTCTCGACAGGCGATCGTTTTCGATGAGCTGCCTTACTACCTCGTGAAGATCGTCCGTGAGCCCGCCATGATAGATAGTCGGAGTAAGATGTTCTGTTCCACCACACGTGCGGAGGTTCATGCGAATGACGTTAAAGCCCTCAGCAAAGAGCTTATCGGCCATGGTCAGCATGTAGGTTGACGCACTCGACCCTTCAATGCCGTGCCAGATGATCGTCGTCGGGTGAGCGGTGCGATTTTCCTGCCAGCGACAGTGGCCGAGGACTTGTACGTCGGGCGCGGTGTCAAATATGCGTTCCTCGTCTTGAGCCGCTTGAAACCGGTGCTGGCGTGGCCATGCATAGGCGGCAAGTGTTTGGGCTTGTCCGCCACGAAAAAGAGGATGAGGAGTAAACGG
>JALZOO010000067.1 GCA_030913905.1 Acidobacteriota bacterium | reverse complement strand
TCATGGTTACTTCTGTGAAAAATTTGAGCAGCCTGAATGCATCAAGAGGGTTCCTGTGGAGCGGGTTGTCGCGGCGGTTGAGAGAGTGTTGAGAGAAAGCGACGGTCGTTAGCGGGCTTTGCCGCGTCCAGTGCGGTAAGGCTTCCCTTACCGTCGCCGATCTCTCGGAATTCGAGGCTATGCCTCCGATCCTGGGAGGCCTAGCCTCCCCAGGAAACAGACACGAACTTTCGGAAAGGCTGAGCCTTTCCGCACGGGAGGCGGCGGAGCCGCAACAACCCGAACATTTAGAACTTCAACATGCCCCAACTAACCAAACAACGTGCCGTCGAAATCATTGGCGCCGCTCGCGATCGCAAGATTGTGATCCTCGGCGACGTGATGCTCGATGAATTCGTCTGGGGCGACGTGACTCGCATTTCTCCCGAGGCGCCGGTGCCGGTAGTAGACATTCGTCGTGAGTCTGTACATCTGGGCGGAGCTGCAAATGTGCTGGCGAATGTGATAGCTCTTGGCGCGAAGGGTTGCGTCGTGGGGGTGGTAGGAGATGATTCGGCAGGTGAACGTCTGCGTTCAAGCTTGAGCGAGATCAGTCCACAGCAGCGGGATGATTATCTCGTTGTCGCCGAAGGCCGGCCATCGACAACCAAGACGCGCATTATCGCGCACAACCAACTCGTGGTCCGCGCGGATCGGGAACAACGGACGCCGGTTAATGGGCACGTCGAAGCACAGATTCTCAGCTCCCTGAAACATGCGCTCGAAGACGCTGATGCGTTCGTTGTTTCAGACTACGACAAGGGCGTGGTCACTCAGCGTATTCTGAGCGAGATCCTGAAGCTCGCGTATACGCGCGTTCCGGTGCTTATAGATCCGAAGATCAGAAACTTTCCGTATTACCAACCCGCGTCATTGATCACGCCAAACCATCATGAGGCGCTGCGGATGACAAACACCGAGGAAGATACTGACGACGGATTGCATCGTGCAGCAGAAATCATTCAACAAAAACTTGATTGCGATGCGGTCCTGATCACGCGCGGTGACCGTGGAATCATGTTGTTGGAGCGCAACAACGACCCGATGTTTGTAGGAACTACTGCGCGCGAAGTCTATGACGTTACGGGCGCGGGCGATACGGTGATTGCTACGCTGGCAACGGCCCTGGCCGCAGGTGCAACCATGTTGGAGGCGGCGACACTGGCCAATCACGCCGCCGGAATCGTGGTCGGAAAAGTAGGGACAGCAACGGCCGGCGCGGATGAGTTGCTGGCCACGTTTACGTAGCGCATGTGTAGCGCAAACTTTAGTTTGCGTAGTCATGTTTTACGTCACACAAACCTTAGTTTGCGTAGCCACGCATTTTGCTAGAACCGTTAGCCCTTAGGTCAGAACCACTGGGGAGCGAGTAGCACAGAACACGCAAACTAAAGTTTGCGCTACACAAAAAAAGTTTGCGTTACAAATCATGATCGGAAAGTCACTCGGCACTCATAAGATTCTCGAGCAGCTCGGCGTGGGCGGGCAAGGTACGGTCTACAAAGCCACTGACAGCAAACTCGGCCGCACCGTGGTTGTAAAAGTCCTGCCTGCAGAACTGACCGCCCGGGAAGCGAACCTCAAACGCTTTGAGCGGGAAGCGCGTCTGGCGTCTTCGCTGGACCATCCAAACATCTGCACAATCTTCGACCTTGACGAGGCCGAAGGTCACCACTTCATTGCCATGCAATATGTCGAGGGTCGCAACGTGCGACAACTCGTGGGCGGTCATCCGCTCAAGTTGAAGAGCACGCTGCTGATTGCCGTGCAGGTTGCCGATGCGCTTGCTGCCGCCCATGCGCGCGGCATCATTCATCGCGACATCAAGTCAGGCAACGTTATGGTCACGCCGTCCGGGCAGGTGAAGATTCTGGATTTCGGCCTGGCAAAGTTATTGGAAGATGAAGAGGAAAACAGGAAGACCGCCGTTCATCGAACTGATCTGACGGAGATTGGCGTTCCCTACGGTACTGCGACCTATGCCGCGCCGGAGCAGGCGCGCGGCGACCGCGTGGACAAGCGCGCTGATATTTTTTCGACCGGCGTGCTGCTCTATGAAATGCTCACCGGCACCTGGCCTTTTCGCGGCAAGACCACAATCGATGTGAGACACGCGGTGCTTCACGATGCGCCTCGCCCTGTTTCCGAGCTGCGCAAAGAGCCTCTGCCCGCGCGTCTGCAGCAGATTCTGGATCGCTGCCTGGCGAAGGCACCGCGTGATCGTTATCAAAAGATGGAAGACCTGCGCGACGATCTGCGGCGGGTGTTGCAGGAAGCTTCAGCCGGCTCAACCAGCGAAGAGTTCACCAGCGTAGTGCATGAGCCTGCCCGACACTTGTCTGGATCCAGCCCGGTCTCCAGAGCTATGCGCTGGCTTAAAGGAAAGAGCCGAGCTGACTCAACCTCCGCGCCGAGCATGTCGACACCTACCCGGCCGACGATTCACGAGACACCGTTTACCACAATCGCAGACCAGGAAAAGAAGAGCCTCGCAATTCTTCCTTTCCGCAATCTCAGCAACGACCCCGGCTCGGCCTTTTACGAGTTCTCACTTGCCGATGCGGTGATTACCGAACTCGCGCGCGTGCGCTCTCTCGTCGTCAGACCGTCGTCAGTCATCGCCAAGTATCAGGGCGGGCAACACGATCCGCGCGAGATAGGCGAGGAGTTGCGAGTTAGCGCCGTCTTGGCCGCCGGTTTCATTCATGCCGGCGAACGATTTCGCGTAACTGCTCAGCTCCTCGATGTGGCCTCAGGAGAGATTCTGTGGAGCGACCGCATCGACACATCCGCGGCGGACATCATTGCAGTGCAGGACACGATCGCACAGCGAATCGTTGAAGGCCTGCGTCTCGAACTGAGTTTGGCTGAGCAGGACGGGATGGCCAAACCGTCCACGCAAAACGCGGCGGCTTACGAACAGTATTTGCGCGGTCGCGATCTCTTTGCGCGTTTTATTTTCCGCACCATTGCTCCCGAGGATTGCGACGCGGCCATCGAACACTTTCAGCGCGCCATCGAGTTGGATTCCAATTTTGCCCTCGCGCACGACGGTCTCGGAGCCAGCTACGTCAACCGAGTTTTCAAGGGATTCGGCGGCGCCGAAGATTACGAACGCGCCGAAGCAGCTTTCAATAAAGCACTGTCCATCGATCCAAAACTGATCGAAGCGCGCATGCTGATGGTCTTTGTTTATCTGTGGCGCGGTCAGAAGCAAAAGGCCCGGGAAGAAGTTGCACGCGCGCGCCGCGAAGCTCCGGATGAGCCAGTCGTCCACTTTGTGAAGGCGACACTCCACAGGTTGGACGGGGAATACGGTCGTGCGCTGCGCAGTTATGAGCGACTGATGCGGCTCGATCCCGCGGCCCACGTTGTCGCCAGTTTCAATCGGGCACTCGTTTATATGTACATGGGAAAATTTGACGAGATGTCGCGGGAACTGGACCATGCGGGTGATCCCGACAATCCACTGGTCCAGACATTTCGTGCGCTGGCGCTGTATTACACCGGCCAAACCGATGCTGCCGTCGAGATGATGCAGAAGGTGGTTGCCGGGCATTTGAACATGCACGGCATTCGACCCTTCATGGCAATGTTCCTGAGTGCGCAGGGCAAACATGAAGAAGCGCTGGCACAACTAACAGCCGACGTTATCAGAAACGCTCAAGTTGATCCCGACATTGCATATTCGGTAGCTTCAGTCTACGCGCTTGAGAATATGCGGGAAGAGGCGTTCAAGTGGTTGGAACGTGCTATCGCGCTCGGCAATGCCAACCAGCCCTGCTTCGAAAACGATCCAAACTGGTCTGCATTGAGAAGTGACCCGCAATTCCAGTCGCTGATGGCGAAAGTGCGGGCTGAACATGCAGCTCAGGGAGTCAAAGTTTCACCGGCCATCTAATCTCGCATTCAAACTACACAAAATGGTTATCAACAAACGCGTCTCGACTGCCGTCGTATTTCTCCTACTCATTGCGTTAACCCCGTCTGCCCTCCCGTTAGCGACTAGCGCACAGCAGCAGCCACAACGTGACCGTCGAGTTGCACCGGCGGATACAGCCAGCCCGAGTCCCACTCCAACTCCGTCACCTGTCCCTGCGGGGACGCCGCAATCGTCGCCGACGCCTGCGGTTACTGGAACGGTCACGGCGGCAACTACAAGAACGCTGGCTGAGCTGCAGGGACGCATCATTGAGGTCTTGAGGAAGCCACAACTGGCGCCGGCGATGGTTGGTGTCAAAGTCACTTCGCTTGAGACCGGAAAGGTCCTATTCGAAGAGAACGCCCACAAGCTCCTGCGTCCGGCTTCGAATATGAAACTGTACACAGTGGCTGCGGGACTCGATCGGCTTTCACCTGACTACCGCATTGTTACTTCAGTCTACGTTAAGGAAAAGCCGGACAATGACGGAGACGTTAAGGGCGACTTGATTATCTATGGACGCGGTGATCCGTCACTGTCGGCGCGGTTCAACAACGGCGATTTTTTCAAGGGCATTAACGATCTCGCCGCGCGCATCGCTGGCACCGGAATAAAAAAAGTGAAAGGCGATTTGATTGGAGATGAAAGCTATTTCCGTGGCCCGCCCTACGGCTCAGGCTGGGAATGGGAAGACCTGCAATGGTGGTATGGCGCCGAAGTTAGTTCGTTGACTGTCAACGACAACTTCGTGAATCTTTCGGTGAAACCCGGATCGAACGTTGGTGCTATGGCGGTTGCCACCATTACCCCGCCTGATCCTCTGCTTAGAATTGACAATCGAGTTACCACGTCGCCAAGGGGAACCAAGGAAGACTTAACGGTCTATCGCGAGCTCGCTTCCGATGTTCTGGTACTAACCGGCTCGATCGCGCTTGATGATGCCGGTTATTCAGGGCGCGTGGCCGTTTCGCAGCCAGCGCTGCTGTTCGCTTACCTGCTTCGCGCTGCTTTAGCAGAACGCGGCGTTACCATTTCAGGAAAAACGCGGACTATTAGTTCGCTTTCGGGAAACAGTATGGTTCCGGCGCCAACAACGAGCGCCGTTGCGTTAGCCAATGTGCCGCGACCGTTAGAACTCACCAACATGATCTCGGCTCCGTTTAGCGCGATCGCAGCGCAGACTTTAAAGCCAAGCCAGAATCTCTACACAGAGCTCATATTGCGCACGCTGGGAACGCAGTTTCCGCTGCCTTCAACGTTGCCAAGTCTGACCCGCACAAGCGAAGGCGCGGGGATTGAAGTAGTGAAAGCATTTTTGAAGGAGGCGGGGATCAATCCTTCGTCGCTGGTGTTGAATGATGGCTCGGGTTTGTCGCGCGGCGACATGGTCACTCCTGAAGCCACTTTGCAATTATTGACTTACATGCGGCGGCATCGTTATGCGACTGCCTTTCGCGATGCTCTGCCAATTGCCG
>JALZOO010000045.1 GCA_030913905.1 Acidobacteriota bacterium | reverse complement strand
AACTTTCCGCGGAAGCAAGGTGAGGCGGGGAAGTATCATGAAGAACAATCTCAGCTCGACAAGTGCTTCACCTCGCATCTGGACTGTTGGCCACTCAACGCATTCAGCAGAAGAGTTCAACGGAATTCTGCTCGCGCACAACATAGAAGTGCTGGTCGATGTTAGGAGTTTTCCCGGTTCACGCCGCTATCCGCAGTTCAATAAGGAACAGCTTTCGAGTGCGCTTCCGTTGGTCGGAATTGAATACCTTCACCTGCGCAAACTCGGCGGCCGCCGTCGCGCTCGCAAGGATTCAATCAATACGGCCTGGAGAAACGAGAGTTTTCGCGGCTACGCAGACTACATGCAAAGCACTGAGTTTCGGGAGGGAATTGAAGAGTTGCTTGAAACCAGCCGCAAGAAATCAACCACGATCATGTGCGCAGAATCGCTCTGGTGGCGTTGTCACCGCAGCTTGATTGCAGACTTTTTGAAGGCGCATGAAGTGGAAGTGATCCACATTCTCGACGCGAAGAAGACTGAGCTCCACCCTTACACGACCGCCGCGAGAATTGTGGATGGTCGCTTGTCTTATGAGGGGCTGTTGGGTGGGTAGGTAGGACAGACATTCTTGTCTGTCTCCTCTGGTGGAAAGGGACAGGCAGGAATGCCTGTCCTACCTCAAGCAATACTTTAGCTGCCCTTGCTGTGCCAGACTTTCTTCTTGCTGCCCTTCTTCCGTCGCTTCACACCCGTCCGCTTTGGAATCTTTTTGGGATCACCGGTAGCGGCCTTCTTAATATTGCCACCTTCGTCCTCGGCGATTTCCGCCAGCGTGCGTCGCGTGAGAATTGAGGCGGGGGCAATCTCCGTCACGTCTTCTTCGGTCGTGTAGTAGTCGCGATGCTTTATCAGCAGCCACTGGCGATCGCGAGTACGCACCAGCACCCAGGATCCCTTCAGTTTCTTTCCGTTCAAGGAAAACTTTAACTCACCCTTGCGCAGGGCGGCGCTGACGTCGTCAGTCTCTTCAGGTTCGTACGTACCGTAGTCCCAGACCATCACCGTGCCGCCACCGTATTCGCCTTCTGGGATAACGCCTTCGAAATCGGCGTAGTCAACCGGGTGGTCTTCGACCTGCATTGCTAGTCGCCTGACCTTCGGATCAAGTGAAGGACCTTTGGGAACTGCCCACGATTTCAAAACGCCGTCGGCCTCGAGCCGAAAGTCGTAGTGAACTGCGGTCGCACGATGTTTCTGAATCACAAACATGCGGCCCGTCTTGGTCTTCTTCTTCTCCGGACCGGGCTCCGGAGTCTTGTTGAAATGCCTCTTCTTTTTGTACTCGCTTAGAGAAGCCATGGTGTTTCCTGCAAGACTTGAGGTGATGCTTTAACTGTTTGAGCAACCATGAAGCGCGAAGCGCGCGCTCAGGTTGCGTTTGCAACGGCGGCTTCCAAAGGCATCTCTTCCGCCGGTTCCGCAAACATTTCCGTTTGCACAGGATCTAATCCGAGCACCTGCCGGACTCTGCCGAAGCTGCGACGATGGATCGGCAAGGCTCCCAACTCTTTCAGTGCCCGGCAGTGTTCCGGTGTCGGATAACCCTTATGCGACGCGAAACCGTATCCAGCGTACAACTGGTCGAGCTCGAGCATATGCGCGTCGCGCGTGGTCTTCGCGATTATTGAGGCAGCAGCGATTGACGCCGACAGCGCGTCGCCGCGGATGATGCCCCGCTGCGGCGAAGGGCATTGTGGGATTCTGCGGGCGTCGACCAGCACAAAATCCGGGACACAGGTAAGTCCCTGAAGCGCGCGCTGCATCGCCAGCAGTCCGGCGTGGTAAATATTGATGCGATCGATTTCGTCGACTTCAGCGAAACCATACGCCCAACACACAGCATCCTGCTTGATTTGTACCGCCAACTCCTGGCGCATCTCGGGATCGAGAATTTTCTTGGAATCGTTTAAGCCGCGCAGCTTGTAGTTCTGAGGAAGAATCACCGCACCGGCTACCACGGGTCCAGCGAGTGGCGCCATTCCCGCTTCGTCGACGCCGGCAACGAGCGTGTAACCTTGCGACCAAAGGTCAATTTCAAAACGCAAGAGGGTATGTAGTCGTTGGCCTTCGGAACGATTGGTGCGATAACGCGCACGGATACGTTTCGCGAGTTGATGTGCTCCCTGACGTGTGTCGACCTCAAGTGCTTCAAGAAAACCTTTAGGCACCGGTCGCTGTCGATCGAGGAAAAGTTTGCGCAGTTCAGGTATCGATTTATTGAGAAGGTCTTCGAGGGATCGCATTTTCTTAATCGGGTGAACCGGGAGAGATGTGAACTAATAACCCATTCGTTTCGAAAAACCAATTAGTCTTTGCGCATTTCCTAATTCGCAAATGCTATTCTAAAACGAAACTTCCTATGGGGCGAACAAGCGGCGGAGATAAAACAGAATCGCAAAGGATTTCAAACTTGCCACGTAAAAGACTCTCCCGCTCGCAACTTCGGCTGCTCGGCCTTCTTCCGTTGACTTTCTTCCTGGCGCAGGCGATTCACTACTGGCAAATCCATCAACTCGGTCACATGCTGTGGATGTGCAACATCGGCAATTTAGTGTTGGCGCTCGGGCTGTTTTTTGAACGGCCATTACTGACGAGAGTCGCAGCCGTATGGATGTTGCCAGGATTGATTGTGTGGTGTGCCTACGTGGTGCCGACCTGGGGCATGTTGCTGACGGGAAACTTTACGTTCACTGAATTGTTCGGAGTGATTTCTTCAAGTCTCGCCCACCTGGGCGGATTCGCTGTGGCCGTCATCGTCTTGCGGCGAGTGAGGATGGATCGCAAGGCGTGGCTGTTTGTGTTCATCTGGTACTTCATAGTGCAGCTACTCTCTCGCCTGCTTACACCGCCCGACATGAACGTAAACCTCTCCCACCGTGTTCAGGAGGGATTTGAACAGTCGTTTACTTCGTACTGGAAATTCTGGCTAACGCTTACGGTGTTGGTGGGAATCGGTTCGTGGCTGGTCAGCTTTGTGTTTTACCGGATCTGGCCCAGCGAACAGGTTTCAGCCTGAGCTTTTGAGACACTAGACCAATTCCCCCGACGATACCCGCAGCTTTGAGTCGGCAATTAACTGCGCAACGAGATCACCAAGCGCACCATTGGAGCTCGGCTTTGTAAGGTAACCCTGTGCGTCTAGAGTTTGCGCGCCTCGAGCGCGCGGATAACCAAATCATCCTGCCGGAACCTGTGTGCCAGTTGCGTCCGGTCGAAGCGAAACGGAGACCTCCGGATCACGCTCCATTCGTGCAGAAAAATAACAACCTCTTGCATCCCTCCGGGATGCCAACCGCCTTTACGTGTTTCCGGTGGTCTTCGACCACCGGCTACTTTCTCTCAGCCCGTCGGGCTGAAATCGCGATCAGTAGTTCGGTGCTGCACGCGATAGATTGGTGGCGGGCGTCTTCGTGGCCACCTTG
>JALZOO010000026.1 GCA_030913905.1 Acidobacteriota bacterium | reverse complement strand
ATTTGGCTCCCGGTGAAGGCGAGCGTGGCGCTCTTTGTCTCTTGACTGACATCACCGAGGTCACCCAACTGCGCGAGCAGGTTGCACTCAAGAACAACCTCGCAAGTCTTGGAGAGATGTCGGCCGGACTGGCGCACGAATTCAAAAACGCAATCGCCACGTTGCATGGCTACGTGCAGCTCCTGCAAAGCCTGGAGCTGAACGAGCAGGCACTCGGGACGACGTCATCGCTGCTGAACGAGGTGCGCAACCTGTCTGAGATGGTCACGTCGTTTCTAAACTTCGCGCGTCCGCAGCCGCTGCAACTCGATGAAGTAAATCTTACGGAGCTCGTCGATGATTGCCTGAGTGAGCTTGGCCCCTTATTCAAGGAGCGAGCTGTTGAGGCAGTTGTCATGCTAACTGGGAACGCGGGCGCCACGCCCGCTCTGAGAAACACCAGCACTCCTGCCACCTCCGCCAGCACACAACACCAGTCCCTCCCCGCCGATGAACGAATGCTGCGCCAAGCCCTGCTCAACCTGATTCGCAATGCTGCCGAAGCGATTCCGTCAGGCAAGACTGATAGGCGTGTTGAGGTCTCTATTGCGAGTGAGCAAAATCAGGAGAAGGAGTGGGCCGTAGTGATTATTAAGGACACTGGTGAAGGTATTCCGGCCGCAGACCTGCAACGCATCTTCATTCCCTTCTTCACCACTAAAGCGTCTGGCCACGGCGTGGGCCTGGCGCTGGCTCATCGCGTAATCACTCAACACGGTGGCACACTCACGGCGGCCAACAATCCAGACGGCGGCGCCATGTTTACTCTCCGCCTGCCCGCATAGCAGTCGCCAGTCTGCAGTCCCCAGTCGGCCCAGCAGTGAGTGCTGATAGTACGCAGAGCTCAAGATAGAAAGTCTCTAAGGTTGGGAAGGGCGGTTTACCCCCGCTCAATAATCCAACGGACTCTTCACACCTCTGCCCCCACGATTTAGCACATGCGTATAGATCATCGTCGTCCTAATGTCTTTATGACCCAGGAGTTCTTGTACCGTCCGGATATCGTAGCCATCCTCAAGTAGATGAGTAGCGAAGCTATGACGAAATGTGTGGCAGCTCGCTGGTTTGTGTAAGCCCGCAGCGTGTATTGCTTTCTTCACCGCCGTTTGCACTGCGTTATCGGATATGTGATGCCGCCTGACTACTCCAGTACGTGGATCCTTCGAGCGGGTAGCGCTGGGAAATACGTATTGCCAACCCCATGCCCTGGCCGCCTCTGGATATTTCCGTTCCAGTGCGTAGGGTAAATAAACGTTCCCATGTCCAGAGGCTCTGTCTTCCTCGTGTAGCAGCTTAACTTTTTGCAAATGGCGAATTAGCGTCCTCTTCACACGAGCGGGCAGTAGGGTTATGCGATCTTTCTCACCCTTGCCGTCTCGCACCACGATCTGGTTGTAGCCCATGTCAACATCCTTCACGCGCAAGCGTAAGCACTCCATTAGCCGCATACCTGACCCGTAAAGAAGACTCGCGATAAGTTGGTGGGTTCCGGTGAGCTTTCTTAGCACAGCACCCACCTCATCACGGGTGAGCACGACAGGCAGCTTTCCCTTCCGCTGCGCGCGTTCGATGTGAGCCACATAGGGAAGATCCTTTTTTAGAACATCCCGGTAGAGAAACAAGAGTGCGCTCAGCGCAACTGTCTGAGTTGATGCCGAGATTTTTGCAGTAACTGCCAGGTCGGAGATGAATTGACGGATTTCCGTCTCGCCCATTTCCAGGGGGTGGCGTTTATTATGGAAGATGATAAAGCGACGTATCCACTGAACGTATGCTTGCTCAGTACGCAGGCTGAGGTGTCGCGTGCGTAAAACCGCGCGCACTTCATGCAAGAGTTTTTGCTTTGTAGCAGGACGTTCGATGAGGCGAGGTTGAGACATGCCGGGTACAATACGCCGCACGCGCTGCTTAGGCCACATGGTGTGGTCTAATACGTAGTTAGACGGCTTTTGAATCTTGCGGAACCGAATCTCTGGAGAATGCGATGAGATATAACCATATGATAATTGCGTTCGCCCTAATGCTAATCTTCTGTGCTTCGGTTTCGGCAACCGGCGATGAGGTTGATAGCTATGTTGATAGCTATATCGAAACGCAGATGCGTAATCTGCACATTCCCGGCATTTCGCTGGCGGTCGTTCGCGACAGGCGGATTGTCAAGGCGAAAGGCTATGGGCTGGCTAACATCGAAGCAAATTCTGCCGCCACACCAAAAACCGTTTACGAAATCGGCTCGATGACAAAACAGTTCACCGCCGCTGCCGTGATGATGCTGGTCGAGGAAGGCAAAGTCAGTCTAG
>JALZOO010000025.1 GCA_030913905.1 Acidobacteriota bacterium | reverse complement strand
GTTTCCGGATCAAGCACAGAAAGCGCTTCGCGCACGTGATCCAGTCCGCGTGGATTTCCAGTCGCAACCAGCGAATTGCCCGCCTCGCCTTGTAGGCGAGCACGTGTTGCCGGGTCGGTCGCAAAAGCCAGCGCTCGTTCAAAATGTTCACCGGCGGGAATCATCTCGCCGTGAATCAGGTAGAGTTTGCCAATCGCTTCTTCCAACTCCAGTTGTTCACCAATTAATTCGAGACTCTGGGCACAGTCAAGCGCGTTTCCGTAAGACGCGATGGCATCTTCAAAGGCAAACACTCGTTCAGCTTCCGCTGCCGCTTGTTTTGAGAAGGTCAAGCCACGCTCATAATCACCGGCCTTAATGTAGTGATGCGCCAACTTTTCGACAGCACAGTGAGAAGTTGCCCGGCGGTTTTCCAGGGCTTCAGCTGCCAGTCGATGCAGACGACGGCGGCGAATAGGATTCAACTCTTCGTAAAGCACCTCGCGGATCTTGTCGTGTGTAAACGTAAACGACTCGTTACGATCCGCGGTTATTAATTGGGCGGCGACAGCCTCGTCAAGTGCGTCAAGCAAGGCATCTTCTTTTTGATCGCCGGCTGCAGCCAGAAGCTCGTCAAAGGTAAATGTTTTCCCCAGCACCGCCGCCGCTCTAAGGACGTCATTGGATCCCGGGCTGACCCGATCGAGTCGATTACCAATCGCTTCCTTTATGCTTTGCGGAATTACCAGATCGGCGACATTACAACGTTGCCAGCGCCCGCTTTCGCGTCTTACCGATCCCTTCTCAATCAGCGCTTTTAAGACCTCCTCGACAAAGAACGGATTGCCCTCCGTCTCTCGATGCACAGCGTCGCCAAACTCCGCACTAACCTGTTCGCCTAATAGCGCACCCAGTTGCGCCGAGGTTTCGCTCGCGTCAAATCGCCTCAGCGGAATGCGTGTTACGAGGCGATCGCGATTCCAATCGACCAGAGCCTTCGCCAGCGGGTGCGTACGATCAAGTTCGGTTTCGCGATAGGCGCCAAGGATCAGGACACGCTCTTCACGTAGTTGCCGCAGCAGATGACCGAGAAGCCAGAGCGTACCTCGGTCGGCCCAGTGCAAGTCGTCCGCATAGAAGAGCAGGCCCTGCTTCTTCGCTAATCTGGCAAACACATCCACAACTGCGTCGAAGAACAGCAGCCGCTCTTCCTGGGGCGGCAACTCCGGGCACGCGGGGCAGGGACCGAGGCGAGTTTCGATTTCAGGAGCCAGCTTAGCAATCTGTCTGGTGGCATCGCCGAGCATGGCGCATAAGACATTGTCATCTTTCGTTTCCCGGACCCAGCGACGAAATGCCTCGACAAAGGGCAGGTAGGGAGTGGTCGCTTCATACTCGTAACAGCCGCCCGTAAGAACTACTGCGCCATCGAGTGCGGCCTGGACTGTGATCTCCTTCGCCAGCCGCGTCTTGCCCGCCCCCGGTTCGCCGCTTAACAGCACTGCATGGCCGCGGCCTTCGCGCGCGCGATGCCAGAGTTCGCGGACTTCAGACAGCTCGAGCGAACGCCCCACCAGACGCCCGCGCGAAAGAGCGTCGAGTATTGCGACGGCGTCGGCAGATCCGTCATCTGCTACAGGGTCTGTAATTGTTAGCGAAGTTCGCAGCGCGGCCTCTGTTTCAGTGGCAGTAGCGAAACGTTGCGAAGGGTCTTTGGCAAGCAGACGCAGAATCACGGCTTCCAGGCCGCGCGGCAAGTCTGGACGAAGCACGCGCGGCGGCACGACTGACGCATGGACGTGCTGTGAGACAACCGCCAATGGGTCGTCTCCTTTGAAAGGAACGCTTCCGGTTGTGAGTTCATACAGCAATACGCCGAGCGCGTAGAGATCGGTACGGCCGTCCACTGGTTGGCCCAACGCCTGTTCCGGAGCCATGTAAGCTGCGGTGCCCACGATGACGCCTGCGCGAGATATGCGCGTGCCGTAAGAAGGCAGCGCAAGACCGAGATCCGCAAGTTTCACACTTGCCGAACTGGTGGCAGCCGACATCAGGATGTTTTCCGGTTTCAGATCGCGATGCACGATGCTGTTCGCGTGTGCGTGTTCAAGGGCAGTGCAGATCTGGCTGGCAATTTCTACGATACGTGTCAGTTCAACTGGGCGCGACTGCGACAGGCTGGGTCCCAGCACGAGTTCCATAACAAAGAACGG
>JALZOO010000653.1 GCA_030913905.1 Acidobacteriota bacterium | reverse complement strand
GGGCACAGAAGACAATGTTTCAAACTCGAGGGATCCTCGGCTTAGACGCCAGGAGAAAAGAACTTTGTGGATGGCCGGGTACTTGAGTCGCGTTTGGGGACGTTAGCGCGCGGGACAAATAAGAGGTGATCCGCGAACGCAGTTTAGAACTATGTACGCTACCGCACAATCGGGGCGTTCCTGAGATCAAGAAAGGAAAAGCCTTAGAAGAGGTGGAGAAAAAAGCAGGGCGCCGAGCGCCAAATTGAACTTGGAGCCGCCGCGCATCTTTTTTTGAGGCGCGCGTTCTTCTAACGAGACCAATCCGATCTTGATGGCATACCTAACCAGACTGGCGATATCGTGAATATTCAAACGGTCCATCAACTGCGCCCTATGGGTTTCGACAGTCTTCACGCTGATACTCAGCGCGCGCGCGATGTCTTTTGTCGAACGGCCTTCTGCAATCAAAGTCAGAACCTCCCGCTGGCGCGGTGTCAACTCTGCCAACGCCGGATGCCTCGGGCTCGTATCGCCAAGGTCCAACGAGGCCCGTTGCTCAATACTTGGCGAGAGATATTTTTTCCCGGTGATCACATGCTCAATAGCAAGTTTGAGTTCCGCGCTGGCGGCGCTCTTGGGTAGATACCCGGCAGCGCCGGCCTGGAGAGCATGAAATGCATATTCTTCGCCTTCGTGAACGGTCAAGACGATTATGTGAACTTCCGGAAATCTATTGGTGGCCTCCTTTAAAACTTGAAAACCACCTATACCGGGCATAGTGAGGTCAAGCAGCACGACGTCAGGTCTTAGCTGCTCAATCAATTCCAGGGCTCGTGGACCATCGCCAGCCTCAGCGATGACTTCCACTTGCTCAAATCTTTCGAGGAGCGCACGTATACCGGCGCGG
Organism: Acidobacteriota bacterium; assembly: GCA_030913905.1. Taxonomy (GTDB): domain Bacteria; phylum Acidobacteriota; class Blastocatellia; order Pyrinomonadales; family Pyrinomonadaceae; genus PSRF01. The sequence goes on along the minus strand of JALZOO010000653.1, from coordinate 1,519 downwards.
ACGAGGGCGTGATCGTCTGCCAGCAACACTCTTGTGGGTTTCACGTTCTCACAATCCTCTTAATTACGCGGGGAGGCGCGCAGAGTCTCCTGGTGGGCGAGATGAGTATTTCTGGCCTATAACAATCCAAACCGGGGATGTGAATTGTTTCAGCGTTTCAAAGCCTTCATATACCTTTGAGGAATATCCCAGAAAGTAAGTGATCGGACAATCAGGAAAACCCTTAGTCGGATCAAAGATTTACCAGCTTCAGTCTGATGGCGTGTCTGACCAGATTGGCGATGTCGGCGGTTCCAAGTCGTTTCATCAACTGCGCGCGATGTGATTCAACTGTCTTGACGCTGACATCCAATATCATGGCAATCTGTTTCGTGTTTTTGCCTTCGGCAATAAGTTGGAGAATCTCGCGTTGCCGGGGGGTTAGTGCCTCAACCGTATGCTCCACCGTGGTCCGGTCAATGTACTGCGTGATCACGTGCCGCGATATGCTGGGACTTAGATACGTCTCTCCTAGAGCTACGGAGTTGATTGCTAATTCGAGCTCTGCAAGCGACCCGCCTTTGACCAGGTAACCTGCCGCGCCCGCCTGTAGGGCGTGCCACACGTGTTCTTCGTCGGCGTGCATAGAAAGAACCAGGCATTGCGTGTCGGGAAGTTCCTTCGCCAACTGCCTGATGGCTTCCAATCCATTCAATTCCGGCATCGAGATGTCCATTAAAACCACTTGAGGTTTGTGATCTCGGGCAAGTACCAACGCCTCGCGCCCATTGCTGGCTTCAGCTACTACTTCCATGTTCGCTTGTCTTTCAACCAAAGCACGGATGCCGGCGCGAACCAAAACATGATCGTCGGCAATCAACAGTCGTATTCGTTTCAATTTTTACTTTCTTTTGTTCCGTTTGGAAACTGGGCACAGATCTCTGTTCCCTGCGAAGGCACGGAGTTGATCTCCAGTTTGCCACCCAGCGCGAGCGCGCGTTCTTGCATCCCTCGCAAACCCAGGGGATGTGATGAGGTCGCGGTATTCCGTGAGTGCCTATCAAAGCCGATGCCATCGTCTTTGATGGAAAGTGAAATTCGGTCATTCAATGTTCCAAGATTAATGAGGACATTCTTAGCCTGAGCGTGGCGGGCCACGTTTGTCAATGCCTCCTGCATAATGCGAAAGCACGCAGTCTCGAGCTCCCGCGGCAGGCGGGGGTGGAATTCAGCGAACGTAATGTTTGTTGACACGCGTATCCCAGCGCGTTTCGCGTACCGATCGGCGTACCAACGTAAGGCCGCGGGCAATCCTAAATCGTCCAGCAGCGATGGCCGGAGTTCAAATGAGAGATCACGAACTTGTTCGAGGGCTTGATCAACCATGCCTATCCCCTCATCAATCAACGATCTGGATTCCAGGGTCTCGCAGGCCTTCCAAACGGTTTGCAAGTTGATCTGTATCGCGGTTAGCACCTGTCCGATTTGGTCGTGCAACTCGCGGGCAATGCTTTGCCGTTCCGCTTCCTGGGCCTCAATC
>JALZOO010000644.1 GCA_030913905.1 Acidobacteriota bacterium | reverse complement strand
AAATAAAAAGCGCGTGAGAGCTTTCGCCCTCACGCGCTCGTTTCGGCTTAGCTGTTCCCCCCGACTAGAGCAGCTTAGCCGTAACTGACTTCGTCAGCGTCAGGCCGTTGAAAACGTAGTTGAAGCGAAACTGAATGTTGGAGACTTCGCCGTTCGGTCCGTTTGGCGCGTCGACACTGACAAGGCTGTAGTCGATGCCGGCGGCACTGAGTTGATCCAGGAAAGCGTTCTGCTCAGCAATAATTTGCTGACGATACTCAGCGGGGTCAAAATTCTGACCTCTGGCTTCGGCCGCTGCCTTGGCGACAATCACCGGATCACGCTGCAATTGCACAATCACGCCCTGGGGCGCGGCAAACGTGCGAACCAGCAGATCTCCGGCAACAAGACTCGCCACGATCATCACTACGACAACCAGGGTAAGTGCAGACATCTTAAGGAACAGGCTTTTCGACATGGCTCCAACTCCTCTCATCTTCTTCAAGTGTGCTTTCGGCTCCTAAACCGTTTCTGACGGTTATCAGTATCCGGAAAAGGCTTGAGGAAAACTTGAGTAGTGGGACAATAGGTTTTTGCTGGGATTTTTGCCGATTTGCGGGCGGCAAACCGACTTGAGGAAAACTTGAGGTCAGGTGGGTGGTTAGTCGGCGACAGTTCTTGGCGGCTCCGCCGCAAGCACGGTGGAACAACTAGACCTGTATCGCTAGTGAGCCTTCTCGCCGCTTACAACGCGGGCTTGCGCGGGAAAACTCATGCCGCCGTTTTGAAAGTAACCTGCGACTGCCTCAACACTCGCTGCCTTCAGTGCGGCAACCTTTTCGGCATCCAGTAAGGCTATCTTGCCTCTGAACGTGTCCGACATTTCGGTGCGCATCTCCCAAAATTCTTCGACGTTAATCGGGGCCTCGATCTGAAACTCAACGACGTGCTCCGTTACCGAGGTCGCGCCTGCTGCACGCATCAACGTTGCGAGTTTCCCTTCTCTCGCAAAACGAAAGGCTCCGGGCGCGTCTTCGTCTTCGGGGTCAGCCGGAACAAATCTATCCAGGACGTCGCTGATAATTCTGAAGAACGGATTAGCTGCACGTTCGTTCCAAACCAGAAACGACATCCGGCCGCCCCGTTTGGTGACCCGCAAAATCTCGGTCAGGCCGGCGAGCACATCCGGAACAAACATCATCGAGAGGCGGCCTACTGCAACGTCAAACGAATTGTCGGAAAAAGAAAGTTGCTGCGCAGGTTCTTGATGAAAGTGAATGTTCGTTAGGCGGCGTCGAGTCGCTTCGTCGCGCGCTGCTGTAACCATGCCTGCCGACGGATCGGTATAAGTCACTGAGCCCGAGTCGCCAACGACTGAAGCAATCGTTAGCGATGGCTCGCCGCTTCCGCCGCCAACGTCCAGTACTGCCTGCCCGGAATGAATCTGCGCAGCTTCAATCAGCGCACGCGTCAGCGGCGCAAACATCTGCTCTATCCGCGCCTGATGTTTGCTCCAGTACTGCGATGAAGTTTCCCAGGCCGCAAGGACTTCATCTGCGTCGTTCTCAGTCATTTCTATTTGGGATCCAGTGGTAGTCCGGCTTTTTGCCAGGCTTCAAGGCCGCCGAAGAGTGGGTGCACGTTTTTGTATCCGTGGCTGGAAAGTTCCTGCGCCACACGGGCGCTGGAGGCTTCATGCGGTCAAGTGCAGTAGGTGATTACGGTCCGGTCATGAGGGATTTCAGAAATATGCTCCTCCACTTGATCCGCAGGCATTCGAACGGCGGCGGGAAGTTTTGTTGTCGCTTCGCCCCAAGCGGTCGGATTGCGCGTGTCAACAAAGGCGAATTGCTCGCCGCGATTCATTCGTTCCTTTACCTCGTCTACAGTTACTCGAGTTGCTTCCATTGCTTCACCTCCTGAGCGCCGCGCTCTTAAGCCATATCAAACAGTAGAACCTCTACAGGCTCACTTCCGGTTATCTCGATCCTCTTCTCGTCTTCGATCGCTGCCCCATCACCCTGTTTTAGATCGACACCATTCACAGCTGCCGCACCGCGCGCCACCTGCAACCAGGCCTTTCGCTTCTCTCTTAACGCGTGCGTCACCTGTTGTCCTGAATCCAACTTTGA
>JALZOO010000624.1 GCA_030913905.1 Acidobacteriota bacterium | reverse complement strand
CTTCCCGAGCACTTGCTGACGGTCGGGCTACTGCCCCTGCATTCATGATGCTGTTTTGGCGGAGAGCAGCCGGGGCAGATCCAGTACCAGCGCTATACTGCCGTCACGCAACTCTGTTGCGCCCGCGACGCCATACCAGCGACCTGCATGACGGCCCAGGTTTCTGACCAGCACTTCTTCATTGCCGAGGACGTCGTCAACAATCAAGCGCACCTGTTCCGGTTGTTTGCTGTTAGCATCCGCTCCATCCTCTAAAAAGCGGACTTCGATGAATTTAGATCGTCCATCCGAATCATTTGCCGGCTTGTTACCTAACAACTCACGCAAGGAAGACTGCCGGACATTCACGTTCAAACCAGCACCCTCATGCCCTTCGGTGACGCCGTTCATCACCTGGCTCGCAGCAATGCAGTAGCGGTTACCCTCCGAAACTACGACCGTCGCCGTCAGTAATCCGAAAGTAACCGGCAGGCGAATCTCAAACGTTGACCCGCCTCCAGGTTTGCTAGACACGCGAAGGCCCCCACCTACTTGTTCCACCGCAGTTTCCACAACATCAAGTCCCACCCCACGACCTGAAAGATCAGAAACTGAATCGACTGTGGTAAAGCCAGGTCGGAAGATGAGTCGTAAGCTGCGCTCGAAATCAAGCGTGCTGTCAGGCTCCGTTATTCCCAACTTTTTCGCTGCTTCAGAGATTAATTGTGAATCGATGCCGCGCCCGTCATCGGTCACCCTCACGGTGGACTGGCTGCCCTCGCTGAAAGCTTCAATGCGAATAGTTCCGCGTACATTCTTGCCTACGCGCTTACGTTCTTCCGCAGTTTCAATCCCATGGTCCACCGCATTGCGCACTAGATGTATCAGCGGATCAGCGATGGCATCGGCGAGCAGCTTATCAAGACGCAGATCGGTGCCCGTAATTTGAAAATCAACGTCCTTGGCAGACTGTCGCGCGGCTGCTCGGCCAGCCCGCGCCGCGCGTTGGAGTGTTGGCCCGAGCGAAACCATCCGGAGGTTGATTAGCTCATCTTCCACGCCCAGGAAGGCGCTTCGGATCTGCTTGTCCAGTTTACCCAGCTCTTGACGAGCTGCGGCTGCTACCTCCTTCTGTGCCAGCGCTACCTCGAAAGCATTTGCAGTCGCGCGGAAAAGTTCGTGGGTTGAAGAGATAAGCTGATCCAGTTTGTCGAGGTCGGCGCGAACGAAGTTTGAAAGAGAGGCAACGGAGGCAGTCGTGTAGAGTGTTTGAGAAATTTCCTCGTTCGCAGGCGGCGGCTGTCCGGGACTGACAATCTGTTCGAACGCCACCTCGCCTGAACCGCTGTTAGCCTGCAAATCCTGGACGCCGGATGTGCAGGCATAGACAACGCGAAAATTGATCTTCTCCGGATGGTCTACATCCACGGCAGGCGAAGTTGAAATTACTTCGCCTGAGGCTGAGAGTTTCTCCTTCAGCCGGGAAAACTCCTCATCAAAGTTACCCATGTCGAAGCTGGCGGAAACCATGAACACTGCGCTGCCCTGGTCAATCAACCTGGCTAATCGCTGCTTCTCAGATTCATTCAAAGTATCCGAGAGTCCAGAAGGAAGCCTTTCCAGCGAACGCTCCGGGGTTGGCACCTGCTTATCGCTTTGCGTCGCAGCCTGTAGTTGATCAAAAAGTGTACGACGAGAAGGCTCGACGATTCCCGACGCCGCCAGACTCAGACTCTCCGACAGCGCATCGGTGGCGCGTTCGCAAAGATCCAACACGTCGTCATCGAGAACAATTCGTCCGGCACGGGCAGCATCGAGCAGATTTTCAAACTCGTGAGCGATGTGACTCACAGCATCGAGCCCTACTGCTGCGGACAAACCCTTGACGCTATGAACACGCCGAAACACCTGGTCAATCAACTGTCGTTGCCTGTTTCGATCGGTCCGGGCGGCCCGCAACTCATCCAGGTCGACCAAGATTTGCTCGACAAGTTCTTCGATCTCTACAAGAAATTCGCGCTGCGTTTGGTCCACGAAAGGATAGTAAAGGGTGAATACTAAATCGTAAATAGTGAATAGGAACGGTGGAGAGGGATGGCTACTGGGGTCAGGTGCGTCTTGTCTCTCATTAGCACCGTGGCTTTAGCCCGGTGGACAAGTGACTACGCCAAAATCTGAAACCGTTTAAACAATTTCCCCGCCTGCTGCCGCGTTGATTAGTCACCGGGCTAAAGCCACGGTGCTAATGAGAATCGCTGTTTAAGCAGATGTGGATTGTTCATCGTCTGCTGCTGATTCCTGATCATCCGAGGCCGATTCAGCCTCAGCTTCAGCTTCTGATTCAGCTTCGGAGCCTGGCTCCGGTTCGATGTGGGTTTGCGGCTGTTGCTCGTCGAGATCGCGCTTGATGGCGTCGAGAATGCCGTTAATAAACTGGGTAGCTTCGTAAGTTGAAAAGCGGCGGGCTATCTCCAGTGCTTCATTGATAGCGACGGTGCGTGGAGTCGGTTCGTAAAGGAATTCGTAAACGGCAAGGCGAAGGATGTTGCGATCGACGATCGCCATGCGAGGGATGCGCCAGTGCTCCGCCCGCGAACGTATGCGCTCGTCGAGGCTCTCGACGTGCGCAAGAGTGCCGGCCGCCAAACGCGTGGCAAATTCACGCGCAGCGTCTTCCGTGTCAGAGTCGCCCAGTTCCGCCCAGTAAGTGCGCAAGACCTCTTCCGGGACAGCATCGGCAACATCAGCCGCAAAGAGCATTTGCAAGGCGCACTCACGCGCCTTACGTCGCGAACCCATAAAGCATCATGGATGAAGGCTGAAGGATGAAGGATGAACCATGCAGCTCATCTTTTCATCCTTCATCCCTCATCATTCATCCTTTTCAAAGACTTCCTTGTACAGATTGACTAACTCAACTGCTACTGTGGCAGCTTCAAAACCCTTGTTTCCAAGTTTCACGCCCGCACGTTCAATCGCTTGATCGATATTGTCCGCAGTTATCACGCCAAAAACTACCGGCACGCCTGTTTGTAAACCTGCTTCTCCAATGCCTCTCGCGACTTCGTTGGCGATGTATTCGAAGTGTGGCGTTTGGCCGCGAATTATTGTACCGACACAAATGATCGCATCAAACTTTCCTGACTCAGCAAGCCTCAGGGCCAGCAGTGGAAGCTCGAAAGCCCCGGGAACTTTGTAAACTGCAATTAATTTGTCGTCGGCACCCAAACGCTCAAAAGCATCAAGCGCACCGTCCACCAGTCGTGAACTGATGAAATCGTTCCAACGACTCGCAACGATCGCGAAACGAAACTCTTTCGCGTTTAGATTCCCTTCGTGAACTACTGGCTGCAAAAACTGCCGGCTCCATTTTCCTGTGGGTTAGAACTTCCGCAGTATAGTAGGACAGGCATTCGTGGCTGTCCATTTGGTCCATTCGGGAAGGGGACAGACGGGAATGTCTGTCTTACTTTCCTTTAAAAACCGGCTTGCGCTTCTCCAGAAATGCTCGTGTGCCTTCGCGCATATCGTCTGTCGCAAATAGACTAGCAAACAACTCTGCCTCCAAATCAAGACCCGCAGCCAGCGGCAACTCAGAACCGCGCGTGACAGCGTCAAGGCAGGCGCGTATGGCGAGGGGAGCGAGTTGAACAATCTCTGCCGCAAGTTTTTCAGCTTCGGCAAGCACATCCGCATCGGGCGCCATCCGGTTGACTAAGCCTATTCGCAAAGCTTCTTCAGCATCGACTGTCCTTGCGGTAAGAATGATTTCAAGCGCGCGTGCTTTGCCGATATCACGCGCCAGACGTTGCGTACCTCCGTAACCCGGAATAATTCCGAGTTTCGTTTCCGGCAAACTGAAGCGCGCGCTTTGGCCGGCAATTCTCAAGTGACATGCAAGCGCCAACTCGCATCCTGCACCTGCTGCGATACCGCCGATTGCGGCTATCACAGGAACCGGCGATTTTTCGATTAGATTGCAAAGCTCCTGGCCACGCTTCGCAACAGCGCGTGCTTCATCGGCGCCGACGTTTATCAGTTGACCGAGGTCGGTGCCTGCTGAGAAAGCCCGATCTCCTCCCCAGAGAATGATGACACGCAAGCTCGAATCACCTGCTGCCGTCTTGAAGATCTCGGTCAGCTCGAGAAGCATTTCGCGCGATAGGGCGTTCAGCTTCTCAGGCCGGTTTAGCCGGATGATTGAGATGGAATCGCGACGCTCGTGGAGAATAGCTGAAGATGGCATTGATGTAGGGGCAGGGCTTATCCCCGCCCGAAGTCCAAAGGTATTGACGCCGCTGGCATAAGGCCTACAGGCGTAGGTTACACCAGATTCATTGGCGTCGGATTCTTTGGATCCTTTGTGTAGTCGTAGAATCCGCGTCCTGATTTGCGTCCATAGAGACCTGCCAAGACCATGCGCTTCAACAGCGGCGGCGGCGCAAATCTTTTCTCACGAAATTCATTGAACATGATTTCGGCAATGTAGTAGGTCGTGTCCAGTCCGACGAAATCACCAAGCGTGAATGGCCCCATCGGATAACCGAGTCCAAGTTTCATGGATGTATCGATATCGACGATAGAACCCACGCCCTCTTCAAGCGCACGAATCGCGTCCAGCATGTAAGGCACGAGTAATCGATTAACGATAAACCCAGTCTTGTCACCCGCCCGCACCGGCACTTTGCCAAGCTGCCTGGCAAACTCAATTGACTGTTCGTAGATCGCCTCGTCAGTCAATATTGTTTTGACAACTTCGACCAACTTCATGATCGGTACCGGATTAAAGAAGTGGAGACCAATGAATCGCTGCTGCCGTGCAGGCGAAGTTGCCGTCATCATTTCGGTGATAGAAATTGACGAGGTGTTTGACGCGAAGATGGTTTCCGGTTTACAGATGCGATCTAGTTCTGCGTAGGTCTTCCTCTTTTCCTCGATGTTCTCAATGATCGCCTCGATCACAATGTCGCAATCCGACAAATCCGAAAACGAAGTCGTGCCGGTCAAACGTCCGCGCGCGGCCGTTTGCTGCTCGGCAGTAATAGTTCCTTTTTCAGCGAACCTGGCGAGTGACTTCTCAATACCGGAAAATCCTTTCTGAATAAGCTCGTCTGAGACTTCCTTAACTACAGTCTCAAACCCCGCACTGGCCGCCGTCTGCGCAATACCTGAGCCCATCAGACCGCAGCCCAGGACTCCTACCTTCTTAATCTCCATCTCTTCCGTTTCTCCTCTACATTTATTTTGGCGGCTGCGCCTCAGTAACCTCAATCAAGCCGCCATAGTTTCTTCCGCTGGTTTTCAACCAATCATTATATTCCTTGCTCCAGGCAACAAATTTCTGGACCACTTGGTTTTGTTGTTCCTGCGATTTCTGTGGAGCAGGATTTGTCCTGGTCGCATTTAGGGCCTTCGCCTCGATTAGCATTGCCTTTAATCGTTCTTTTAACTCCCCAGATTTGCTGTCGAGTTGGGGGGCTGACTCCAATGCCTTGATAGCGCTATCCATTTGAGATGCGTCGCCTTGCTTGATGGTGAAATAAAAAGATTCCTGTGCATCATTCAACGCCTTTACGTAGGACTTAAAGTTTTCGATAGGTTCGTCCGTGAGCTGTGCCCGCATATCTATTACTGACGTTGGCATCGGATCATGAAAATGCTGCGCAGCCTTTATGAAACTCACGACTACCAGGGCGATCGCCGCAATCTGGAAAAACCGCCACGCTGTAGCAATGCCCGAACGCTCGCCCGGGCGACGGTAGTCGACAGCAAGTGCCAATACACCGCCTGAGATCAAACCCCCGAGATGCGCGGCATTATCAATAAAGCCCCGCCCGAGATATCCAATGAATAAATTGATGAAAATAATCGGCAGCATGCCCGTGCCGAAGGCGCGCTTGAATCCTTCCGGCAATTCATGGCGAAACTTGATCCCAAACACAAAGAGAACTCCGACCAGACCAAACAAAGCGCCGGACGCGCCCGCCGAGAGTACGTCGTTATCCTTGAAGAAGAAACGCATAGGACCGACGGCCAGGTTTGGCCGCACGGTTAAATAACTTCCCACAACGCCCGCAATTCCGGTCAACACCCAAAAGACGACAAACTTCGTCGAGCCGTACAACTTTTCTACGTACGGGCCCACGATCCACAGACTGTACATGTTGACCAGCAGGTGTGGCAGATTGACGTGCACGAACATCGGCGTCACAAATCGCCACCATTGATGCTGCTCGTTAATCAGACTATTGAGCTTGGCGCCATAAGCGATCAGCACCGGCTCCGGAAATTCCCACAGGGCAGCAGAAGTCAAACCGCTTGATTCCCACATCAACAGAAAAACGAACAAGTTGGCAATCAGCAGAATTATCGTGAACTTATACGGCCGGTTTAGAACGGCCCGCGCAAACTTTACGGCCTCAGTATCGGGGGCGGCCACGCGTTGCTTTTGAGGAGCAGTGGAGCCGCCGCCGATAGCCGTTCCACAAACAGCGCATGCTTTCTCACCGCCGCCCACAATCGAGCCGCAATTGCGACACATTGTTGGCCGGTTCATGTTGGAACTGCTTTGTGAGTTGTTAGGCAATTGAAATTGGGCTATACGCTAACAAGCGTGATGCTCCGTCGGGAAGACATCACGCGAAAGAATCCCGCAGTGTGTGATCGCTTTCGGGAAGCGATTCTACACCCAAGATCTAAAAAGCTGTAAACGCAGGGTTGTTGGGAAAGCCGGACCCGCGACCACCGCGTTGGCGAGTGCTATTTCATCATGCTGCTCTGTTCCAACGGTCGTCAGACGATGGCCTTGTATTCAGTGGCTTTGGACATTTTGATATTGACACTTCCGACCGGCGGGAATATCGTGCGTCCGTCTAAGGAGTCAGCGCGCCATTCCGACCTTACCATGCGACGCCCTGATGGTACCGCATTGAACGGTTAGCAAAAGCTCTCAACAAACGCGTGCCTTATTAATTCCAATGT
>JALZOO010000615.1 GCA_030913905.1 Acidobacteriota bacterium | reverse complement strand
GTCCCCAGTCGCCACTCGAGAGACTGACGACTCACGACTGGAGACTGCCGACTGATTAGCCCTTCTTCTTTTCTTTTTTCTGACCGGTTGTCTGAATCGTGCTGTTGTCGGAGGTTTTCTCCGGTTTGAGTTTCAGTAGTGGTGCTACCGCGGCGCGATAGGTGTCGGAGATTTTTATGTAAGAGTCGTCGCGCAAGTTCTGAAGATAAACTTCGCGCTCTTTCTCGGTGCGCTCCATCGTAATAACCTCACGCACCTTGTTCTCGTTAAAAGTGGGAGTCGTTGTGCCTGCCGTCCGTTCATCGACGCGAAGAATTTGATAGCCATCATTGGTGCGCAACGGTTCGCTGACGCCACCCGGCGGAACACCTTTTATTACCGCCGCGATGTCGGGTCTGAGATTAGGCACTTCGAACGCCCCGACTTTGCCCTTCGATTGGGGGGCAACGCGGACCCCATCAATTTGACGCTCCGAGTTTGCGGTTGCCAGTACCGCAAAATCTGTCCCGGCGCGCGACTGTCTCACCAGTTCCAGTGCCCGCGCTTTCACTTCCGCTTCGTTTTTCCCGGCGGAACTTAAAAATATTTCCGACAAGGTGACGCTTTCCGGCTTCTGAAATTTTTCCGGATGTGCCTGAAAATACTTCTTCAACTCGTCCAACGTTAGTCCAAAGAAAATCTTCCGATCAACTTCCTGCTGAATAACCGCCTGTTTCATCAACTCAACGCGCAGCGTCTGTCGAGTGGCTACCGGATCAACTCCGCTTTCGCGCATGGCAGCGTCCAGCTTTTCAATGCTCGTAATGCCCTGCTCTTTCGCGATCTCCAGCATTCGGCGATTGACCTCGGCCTCAATATCGCTCGACAAATCCAGCTCCTTTCCTTTCTGCAAAAGAAGCTGCTCATTAATAAGTGTCGCGATTAGTTCAGCCTGGCGCTTGCTGACCTCTTCCGCGGCTTGCTGTGCAGGCATGCCGCCCTGTTTTAACGCTTCAATTCGTTCTTTCGTCTCGCGCTTCAGCATCGAGAGCGTAATCACGTCTTCGTTGATCTGCGCGATCACCTCGTCAACAACCTGCAACTCACCCTCTTGCGCGCGCGCGGCCGTCGGCGCCAAAGCCAGCACCGCTAATACAAAGCTACCCGCCAAAGCGAGCGATAAAAGTCTAAATTTCACAATAATGCTCCTAAAGATTTGTCAGTTGTCAGCAGTTAGTTTCCGAATTGGTTGACTCCGGATAAGCGGTAGATTTGACCATAAGACCTTAGTAATAACAAACGGCCTTTCGGACACCACCGAAACTCCAACCCAGGACCTGATCCCTCTAATTAGCAACCACCTACTACTGCCTGAGTTCCATCAAAACACCGCGGGCGACGTCAAGCACGTTGTCCTGTTCATCTTCGTCGAGATTTATTCGCAGTACGCCAGTCGGCGAGAAAACGCTGCCCTCTCGGTTCCCGACAAACGCAGCCAGTTTCTCAGGTAAGATGCGCGCCTTCTCGCTGAATTTTAAGGCCACGCCATCAGCCGTTTTATCTATCGACAAAACGCCAACCTCCTCTGCCAACCTTCGGAGTAACGCGTAACCAAAAAGCTTTTCAACTGACTCCGGCAGACGCCCGTAGCGATCTCGAGTTTCCTGCCGGATAGTCGCCAGCGTCTCTTCATCGCGGGCGGATGAAACGCGCTTGTATGTGCGCAGTCGCTGGCCCATGTCGTTGATGTATTCATCGGGAATGGCGACATCGACGCCCAGATTGAGAGTCACGCTGGTTTCGTCTTCCACGGCCTCGCCACGCAACTCAGCGACAGTGCGCTCGAGCATTTGCGTGTAGAGATCGAATCCCAGCGCGTCCATGTGTCCCGACTGCTGACCGCCCAGGAGATTGCCTGCGCCACGAAGTTCAAGATCGAGTGCGGCGATGCGGAAGCCCGCGCCCAAATCCGAAAACTCACGAATAGCAGCCAGGCGGCGTTTAGCAATCGGCGTTAGTTCCTGTTCCCCGGGAATTAGCAGGTAGGCATACGCACGACGATTCGAGCGGCCTACACGTCCGCGCAATTGATAGAGTTGAGAAAGACCATATTGATCGGCGCGGTTTATGATGATTGTGTTGGCGCGGGGGATGTCTATCCCGTTCTCGATGATGGTCGTAGCGACGAGAACATCGTATTTATGCTCAATAAAATCGAGCATTACGCGCTCCATCTCTTTTTCGTTCATCTGCCCATGCCCCACCGCAAGCCGCGCCTGGGGCACGAGACGCTGAACCAGCGCTGCAATCGTTTCGATTGTTTCCACGCGATTGTGTATGAAGAACACTTGCCCGCCACGACCCAGCTCAAGCTCGATGGCCGACTTGATAACGTTCTCTGAAAATTGGACTACCTGAGTCTGGATAGCCAACCGATCGCGCGGCGGCGTTTCGATCAGCGACATATCGCGCAGCCCGCTGAGCGACATATTGAGCGTACGCGGAATAGGAGTCGCAGAAAGCGTCAATACGTCCACCTTCTTCTTGAGGTGCTTCAGTCGCTCCTTGTGGGCCACACCAAAACGCTGCTCCTCGTCAACAACAACAATTCCGAGGTCCTTGAAACGAACGTCCTTTGACAACAAACGGTGCGTTCCTATGACCACATCTATTTCTCCTGACTCGACACGCTTGGCAATCTCCTTCTGCTCCTTCGCCGAACGAAAGCGCGAAAGCAATTCGATCTTTACAGGGAACGGCGCGAAGCGTCCGCGGAAGGTATCGTAGTGCTGGTAAGCAAGGACGGTCGTCGGCGTCAGCACTGCTGCTTGTTTCCCTTCCATGACAGCTTTGAAAGCAGCCCGCATCGCCACTTCAGTCTTGCCGTAACCGACATCGCCGCAGAGCAAGCGGTCCATCGGGGTTGGTTCCTGCATATCTTTTTTCACGTCCTCGATTGCTGTTTCCTGATCGGCCGTTAGGACATATTCGAAACCGTCTTCAAACTCCTGCTGCCACGGTGTGTCACCTGCGAAAGCGAATCCACCGACCAGTTTCCGTTCGGCATACAAACGCAGCAGCTCGTCCGCCATGTCACGCATGGCTCGCTTGGCCCTGGCTTTCGTCTTCTGCCAGCCAAGTCCACCAAGGCGATCAAGCTGTGGTTGGTGTCCTTCGGCGCTTGAATAACGTTGGACTAGATCCAACCGTTCGACCGGTACGTACAGCTTTGCGTCCTCGGCGTAATAGAGCAGCATGAACTCGCTGCTGCGCGTGCCGAGATCTAGTGTCTGGAGACCGCCAAACCGGCCGACGCCGTGGTCCACATGAACCACAAAATCCCCCGGCCGAAGATCGCGGAAGTCAGAAAGAAAGGCCGCCGTCTTGGATCTTCGTTTCTTGCCTGTTGCCTTCTGCCTGCCGATTTCTGCTCCCGGCGCGCGCCGCTCAAGCGCCTGCGCGGCGGCTTCGTCAAACAGATCCGTTTCTACGTGCGTCAACAGGCGACCAGCGGGCATCTCAAAACCACTGCTCAGACGACCGACCGTGACAATTGTTTGGGCAGCACCCGCGGATTCCGAACCGTCTTCAATCAACGCAAGCCTCGCTTCAGCTCCATACTCCGAAAGAATCTCGGCAACGCGTTCGGCAACGCCCAGGCTCGGCATTACAAAGAGCACCGTGGTGCCATTCTCTCGAGCGTCCTCCAGGTCTTTCGCCAGGTTTGCAAGGCGACCGTGGTACTTCAAGACTGATTGCGTCTTCCACTCGACTTCAGGGACTTGCTCTGTGACCGGGAACAGGAAAAGCGGGGCCCGCAAGCTGCGTGAGCGACCGACCTGGATTTTCGGCGCCTCGGCATCCAATGCAATTCCCTGATCAAATTCGGCTGCAGCGCGTCCCAGCACGCGCAGTTCAAGTCGTTGTTGGTTATCGATCTTTGTGCGCAGATCTTCCGGCGACAGGTAAAGCTCTTCCGGTCGCAAGGCGATATCGTCTGCCGCATCTGTCTCTGCGTACCGGTCAGCAAGCGTTTGGTAAACTTCGCCCAGATAGGATTCGACGTTTGTGGGTTCATCAATGACCAGCACCGCGTCCTTCAAATAATCAAACACGGTGCTGGTGCGTTCGCGAACGATCGGCATCAGCCATTCCCAACCGCCAAAGGCTTCACCTTCATCGGCAAAAACAGTCCGGTCTCGTAGCGCTCGGTCATAGCGCTCGTCGCGCCATCGCTCGCGAGCTGCGTCTGCCCATTCACTGAAGTGCCGGCTACGAACTACAAGTTCGCGCATCGGCACAATCTCGATGGAATTCAATTGGCTCGTCGACAATTGCGTTTCGGGATCGAAACCACGGATGGAATCTATTTCATCGCCAAAAAACTCGACGCGAACCGGAGACTTCTGACCTGGGGACCAGACATCGAGGATGCCGCCTCTTATCGAGAACTCGCCGACCGCGCCAACCGGATCCTCTCGGACATACCCGGCGGCGATGAGTAGTTCAACAAGATCTTCGGGCGATTGACTATCGCTACGCGCGAGCAGGGCGCCGGCGTTTTTGATCTCATCGGGCGTAACCGTTCGACGTGCCAGAGCACGGGCCGTAAGTAGAACGAAATCCTGTTTGTGTCTCGCGAGTCGCCAGAGAGTTAGCGCACGTCGCTCCAGAGTTTCCGGGTGAGGTGAAGAACCAGAATAAGGATCGCTTTCTGAGGCGGGCAGCAGCAGCACTTCGCTGTCGCAATCCTGTTTCCCGCTCAGCGCGCAATACCAGAAACGCAAGTCACTTTCCCATGGCTCAAGATCGCGGTTCGATTGGGCAACGACCGCAAAGAGTTTTCGCGTTTCGCGTTGTAGCGCCGCCAGCGCTAACGCGCGTGCTGAGCCAGCCAGCAACCCGCTGATGGAAACAACCCGCGCGCCGTTTTTGATCTCGTCAAGCACACGCTTGAATTCCGGCGTATCGGTGATGCGCTGGAGAGTGTTTTGTAGCGTGTTGGTTGTTGGAAGCGTACTACTCATTTTGTTTGAAGCAGCACCCTCGCGTTCTCTGCTTTCTGCGTTCTGCCTTCTGCTTACCGCTCACTGCTCAGTGCTCACAGCTTTTTTCATTCGCTCGATAATCGCGCTCGTCGACGCTCCCTCGATGAAGGGTAAGGAAACGACTCGGCCACCCGCAGCCTCGACTTCTTCGCGGCCATGAATGTCGTCGAGTCCATAGTCACCACCTTTAGCCAGCACGTCAGGTAACAACTTTGCAATCAGGCTTCTGGGTGATACATCGTCGAAAATCGCCACGTAGTCTACTTGCCTGAGCGCGGCAAGTATCTCCGCTCGCTCGTTTTCGTTTATTAACGGCCGCTCTGTTCCTTTTAGCTCACGCACTGTCTGATCGCTGTTAATTGCAACCACCAAAGCGTCGCCAAGCGCTCGTGCGGCGGCCAGGTAGCGCACGTGTCCAACGTGGAGAAGGTCGAAAACTCCATTAGTGAAAACCAGACGTTTGCCTTCAGCGCGCAGACCTTCGCGCACTCCGAGCAGTTTCTCCACACTCAGAATCTTGTCTTTCATCGTCTTAGTGACAATCTAACACGATGAGCATTGAAGCTTAAGAGGCGGGATGCTCTAGTGTTTGCCTGGACAATGTTTAGGCCAACCAGGTGTGACCCGGTCGCTACCGCCCCGGTTCTGTATTTGTCTCGCGCTCGTATGAAAACCCCTCGAGGGCGTGACGTGGTTGGGGACGTGACGTACAGAACTCCTCTCACAGGTCGACGAGTACAGAACCGGGAGGGTAGCGACCGGGTTCATTAGCTCGATTGTTGGGCAGGGCTCTCGCAAGCGACTATTTACGATTTACCAATTACGATTTACGATGCTTCTTATGTCCATCCCCTTCATCGAGGAGAATGATCAAACGCAGGCGCGTCAGGAGCATCTCGAGGCGCTTCACCAGCTCGTCGGCAACACCTACCCAAACAAATTCGAACGCAGCCAGGTGGTCGAAGGGGGACGTGAAGACACCATCACTGCCGTTGCTGAAAAGTTTAGAGACTTCGAACCTAAAGCCAACGAAGGCGCACGCCCGGCTGCGGAAGAGATTGAGCTCGCCAATCAGCAACTGAATGCGGTGAAGGTTCGAATCGCCGGACGCATTGCCTCGCCCCCGCGCGTAATGGGTAAAGCCGCCTTTGTTCATCTGTCAGACGGCAGGCAACGCTTGCAGCTTTATGTGCGCCAGGCAGACGTCGCCGGCGTCAGCAACGACGCCGCTGGGGAGACCGTTGATGGTTGGAAACTATTTGGCTTGTTGGACCACGGAGATTTCATTGGCGTCGAAGGCTATCTGTTCATCACAAAAACCGGCGAACTTTCAGTGCACGTGCAGAAGCTGCAGTTTCTGTCCAAGGCGTTGCTGCCGCTTCCCGACAAGATGCACGGCATACACGATCCGGAAATTCGGCAGCGGCAGCGATACGCCGACCTGATTGCCGGCAGCCTGAAGTTGGAACGCGAGGAAGGTGAATTGTCGCCACGAGACGTTTTCGAGCGACGCTCCGCAATTATCCGCGAGATGCGCCGGATACTCGACGATCATGGCTATGTTGAAGTCGAGACTCCGATGCTCACTTCAAAGGCGACCGGCGCAGCAGCGCGACCTTTCGAAACGCATCACAACGCGCTGGGCATTCAACTATACGCGCGCATCGCGCCCGAACTTTATTTGAAACGTCTGTTGGTCGGCGGATTTGAAAAGGTTTACGAGCTGAATCGTAACTTTCGCAACGAAGGCATCGATCGAACTCACAATCCCGAGTTCACGATGCTCGAGTTTTACTGGGCTTACGCGGACGTCAATCAGATGATGGATTTTTGCGAGGAGATGATCCGCTCCACTGTTTTCCGTGCCCTCGGTCACACTCATGTGAAGTATGGCGAGCAGGACATCGATTTTTCGCAGCCGTTCGAACGCATGACGATGAAGGAAGCCGTGGCGCGGTTTGCGAAAGGACAAACAATTACAGACGACAATCTGGTGGAGTTATTCGAACATCACGTTGAAGAAAAACTCGTTCAGCCCACCTTAATCACAGCCTTTCCCAAGCCCATTTCTCCCTTGTCTAAGGCCTCTCCCAGCGATCCGTCAATCGCTGAACGCTTCGAGCTGTTTATCGCAGGCATGGAAATCGCTAACGGCTTTTCCGAGTTGAACGATCCGAAAGAGCAGTACGAGAGGTTTAAGGACCAGGTGGATAAGCGCGAGCGCGGTGATGAAGAGGCAATGGTGATGGATGAAGACTACATCCGCGCTTTGTCTTACGGCATGCCGCCGGCTGCGGGCATCGGCATCGGCATCGATCGGTTTGTGATGTTAGTAACTAACCGGCAGTCAATCCGAGATGTGATTCTGTTTCCACACATGCGACCGGAAAAGAAATCGGGAGAAGATGCGGAACAAGTTGCGGATGAAGAAGGTATCGCGAATAGCGGCTCGTGACGCTCGACGTTAGCGTAGTCGGGGTGCCTCACCGCGACCATAAGAGATGATCGTCCCGCCGAAGCCCACTGCCCAACCGTGTGAACGATCCGTGAAGACTATGCGCTCAAGCGTATGAGGCGTGCCGCTGCGCTCGCTGGTCCAATGGAAGCCGCTGTCAGTCGTATGCAGAAGCGTTCCTTCAGAACCCACCGCCCAACCTTCTAGTGCATCGAGAAACTTCACATCCAACAAATCTGCCGATGTGCCTGAATTTTGCGGCTGCCAACTCCGCCCGCCGTTTATCGTACGATAGATTGCTCCGCCACTACCGACAGCCCATCCCAACCGTCCATCAACGAACGACGTGGAATTAAAGCGAATGCTTGCTGTCGTCGAAAGACTCGCGTGATGCCAGGTTTCGCCACCGTCAGTCGTTTGCAAAATAGTGTTATTCGCTCCAACCAGCCAGCCACTCTTTTCGTCGACGAACGTTCCGCCGAGCAAAAGGTATCGCGTAGGCGCCCGGAGCCGTGCCCAACTGTTCCCCAGGTCATGGGTGACGAACAGTGAGCCGCCTTCGCCGAAGGCCCAGCCCTTTCCGTTACGGCTGAAGATGGCGCGCGTAAGCCGCGCGTCGACATCCGCACCTCGCAAGTTAAGACGTTTCCAGTGCTCCCCGCCGTCAAGCGTTTTCATTAGGTATGCGCGCGGCTCATCGTTTGACTTGAGATCGTAAATGTTCCGCTCGCACACCAGCAGCCCGTTTTGCTCGTCGATAAAGTAAATATCGCGAATAGCATCTTCGGTAGGCTGAGACTTTGTCTGCCAACTCTTGCCGCCGTCGATGGTGGAAAGCAACGTGCCGCGACTGCCCGCGGCCCAGCCGCGATTGTGGTCAAGAAAGAAAACCGAATGCAACCAAGCCATCGAGCTGACGCGTTGCCGTCGCCAAACGCCGGCGGCAGCTGCGCCAGTGAGCAGTGAGCAGTGAGCAGTGAGCAGTAAGAGAAGCACGGTCATTCCGTGGTGCCTTCTCGATCTGGATCTAATAGGCAACATGTCCTCTTTCTGCCTTCTGCTGTCTGCTGTTTGCTGTTTACGGATAGCTGATAGCTGGGCGCCTTACGGGAATACCCCGCCAGTAAAGATTCGCGCGAAGCTCAGGATCGGTATGAAGCTCATGATCTTTTGGAAGCTCTTCAACTTGTTGCCGGGAACAATCACCTGGTCCCCAGGTACCAAATAAGTGACGTCGGGAGCTTTGCCTTTGTAGATGGCGCTGACGTTAACCCCTATTGGCTTGAGGTTGCCGTCAGCCTGCTTGCGCAGTACGACCACTCTGCTGCGGTCGCCCGTTTGCAAGACGCCGCCAGCCTCGCTTAGAGCCTCGGTAACCGTCAGGCGCCGGTTCATCAAACGAATGCCGGGCTGCGCCACGTCCCCAATAACGCTGTAGCGGTAGGACGACGCCTTATCAAGTGAAACTGAAACCTGCGGGTCGATGATGTATTCGTCGTAACGTTTCTTTATCGTCTCTGCAACTTCATCAACCGTCTTGCCATTCACAAAAACGCCGCCCGGAATTAGAGCGAGGGAAATTCGACCGCTTGGCGGAATGATGATGCCCGATCGGGAATACCGATCCTGCCCAAAGACGCTAACGGAGACGATGTCTTCAGGGCCGAGGCGATACGTATTGAAGAAGTTGTTGTAGTAAGGAACGATGTCCGCCTCTTCGGAAGTCTGTTCATGCCTGTTTGCGTGGGTTGCCTCGGGAACATCCGACGCGGGGACAACGACAGGGCCTGGTGACGCAGATTTATCGGTCTCGGTATCGGCATTTGCCACCCTGGGCTCTTCAGCCTCGCCGGCAGACGTTTTTCCTTTCTTGGTACTGACGCTTTTCTCAGCCGAGGGCTTTGACGTAGTTCCGTCCTGCTCAACACCTTGAACTGGTTCCGGTTTTTGCGTGGCAAACCTTTGACGCGTCTTGCTCGCGGCGTTGTCAGGCGTTTGGCCCATGACGCTTGTCGCTGGCGTCGCCAGGACGACTGCGACCAGAACCATAACTACGCATTTGTTTAATGTCTTCATTGAAGTTTTCATGCCACACCTCCCAAACTTAGCGACCACGGCCAAACAGAATAATTTTGATTGTTTCAAAAAGTATGATTGCGTCGAGCATCAGACTTTGGTTCTTGATGTAAAAGAGATCGTATTGAAGCTTCTGGCGCGCGTCCTCAATGGAGGCGCCGTAGGGATACTTGATTTGGGCCCAACCAGTCAGCCCCGGCGCGATCAGGTGGCGTTGTTCGTAGTAGGGAATCTCCTCCGCCAACTGCGAAACAAAGTGCGGGCGTTCCGGGCGTGGGCCAACGAAGTCCATCTCACCACGAATAATGTTCCAGAACTGAGGTATCTCATCGATACGAAGCTTGCGAATAATCTTTCCCACGCGCGTCGTGCGATCGTCGTCCTGGCTCGCCCAAACAGGTCCAGCCTTCTCGGCGTCAGTTCGCATCGAACGAAACTTCATCACCGTAAACCCACGGCCGTTCTTGCCGACACGTTCCTGTTTGTAAAGCACTGGTCCAGTTGAATCGAGTTTGATCAGCAGGGCGGTAATAGCCGCAATCGGGAGTGAAATAAGACCACCAATGATCGCCACCAGCCGGTGCACGATGGTGCGAACCATTCCTGAGATTCGCGCCTGGCGGCCGCGACTGGAAAAGATCAGCCAGGAAGGACGAATCATGCTCAGCGAAACTCGTCCGGTGACGCGCTCGTAAAAGGAAGCGCCCTCTTCAATGTTTACTGTGCCCGCCAAGCTCAACTGCAATAGCTCGTTGGTCGGCAACTGTCCGCGTCGCTCGCCCATGGCCACCACGATCCGGTCGATGTTTTCGCGTTTTACCACTGCTTCAAGTTCGGAGGTTAGACCGATTACGCACGGATTAATCAGGCTCTTGCCAAGCAGCTCAGGATCCGACCCAACGAAGCCGGCAATGCGATATCCCGCATCCGGCCGGTCCAACATCGCGCGGGCTACCTCAACAGCCAGATTCCCCGACCCGACAATCAAAATCTTTTCACCAAAATCGGGGTGACCCAGTAGCCAGTGGATCGAGACGCGCCAGCCAACCATCAGCCCGAGTGCCAGTGGCAAGGCGATCACAGAAATCCCGCGGCCTAACATCAACTGAGGAAAGCCATAGAACGCGAGCGCTAGCGCGATCCACGCGAGTCCAAGCGCCTGCACAAGTCGCAGCACCAGCTCCCGCCGGTCATGCATAACAATGAAGTCGTAAAGGTCAAACAAATAGAACGCCGCCAGGCAAAACACCGTAGCCAGCGCGGCTTTCAGAAATCCTTGTCGCTCGACCAATTCGAAGTAAGCGCCCTCGGTCCCAACCCGCAGATACACTGCGCCCACGATGCCGGCGAATACGACGGCGGCCTCGGCAAGCAGCAGTAGAGTCGTGCGGGTATTTGCTCGAGAGTTTTTCAACTTGCGATCGCTACCTCTTCATCCAACTCTGATACCAACCGTAATTTTTCGTCAGGAGGCAGTGAACGGGGACGATAGTTACGCTGCTGGTAATAGTAGGTGTTTGGTTCCAATTCTTCGTCTGCGCGATTCAAAACCACGCCTAACATTCTTTCTCGCGGCAACGCATCGAGAAGTTTGCCGACCATGCCGTAGCGAGTTTTACCTGCTCGAACCACCATTAAGGCGCCGTCGGCCCGATTGATCAGAACGTTTGCGTCAGTAAAAATTCCCAGCGGCGGGGCATCGATGATGATGAAGTCAAACATTCGCCTTACTTCAGCGATTACTCCTGCGTAGGTCGGTCCAGACAGCAATTCAGCCACGTCATCACGGGCCTTGCCTCCGGGCAGCAGGTATAAGCCGGCTGGATCCAAACGTACGATCGCGTCTCGCAAACTGAGCTCGCCTCCAAGCACTTCCGAAAGGCCGCGTGGGGCGTCGATGGCCAGGTAATCGGTGGCGCACGGCTGACGCAAGTCGCTGTCGATCACGAGAGCGCGGACACCTTCGGTTTGCGCCAGCAGCCAGCCGAGGTTAAGCGCAGTTAAAGTCTTGCCTTCGCCCATGCCGGCACTGGTAACTACAAACGTGCGCATCTGTTCGCGCTCGCCCGCCTGCAGAATACGAGTGCGCAGTGAGCGAAACTGCTCGCAGTAGGAAGACCGCGGTTGCGTGATGGCCACTAAATGCGGCTCGACGCGCGCAGCGACAATGTCATAAGAGACGAAGCCGCGTGCGCGCGCCGGCCTGGCAGCGTTCAAAGTTGCCCCAGCATCACGCGATGCCGTTCCGTTGGGGAGTGCCGTCCCGTCGGATACATCCGCAGTGTGCGCAGTGAACGCTGAACTTTTCACGGCATCTGTCGCACGGGAACGTATTGAAGACACGCTGTAGAGCTGTTCTTCAATCTGCTTCGCCGAGGGGACTATGCGGTGGGCGCTGATTTCGGGTGGAACAAAGGTTCCTGCCTGTTCATCGCGCCTGGTGAAATCGTGTGGCTGTGGTCGGGCCGAAACATTGGGCCGATTCGCTTCAGCTCGCCTTAGTGCGTCGTAAACTCTGCCCATTGGTTCTCCTTGGTAAGCAAACCATTTGCTTGGGTGGGACAGACATTTTTGCCTGTCTGGGGATCATTTCTTCAGGGACAGGAATGCCCGTTCAACTATTCGCCATGTCCGTTTCCGTTACCGGCGGACCAAAGTTCCGCACGACCGGCGGCAGAAAAGATTCTCGCAGGAGCCTCGTTTTCCTCCCCCGCTTGCATGCCTCTATCCAGGCGAGGCAGCATGTCAAAACTTTCCGCCACTTCCTCAATAATCGAGCGGGTAATTGTCATTTCTCCAGCTGCGTATCCGGCAAGCAATGCGTTGTCGCAGATATTGTTGATGTTGCGTGGAATGCCCTCAGTGCAGCGATAGATGTAGTCGATAGCTTCCGGAGAAAAGATGTCGGTGCGAGCAGCGCCGCTGGCGAGTAGCCTCGAAGTGATGTAGCGGTCAGTCTCATCGATGGTGGGCAATGGCTTGATCACACAGCGTAGAGCTACTCGCTGTTTGAGCTGGCGCAGATCGGGATTGTTAAGAACGTCTCGCAGTTCAGGTTGTCCGGTTAGAACGATCTGGAGTTGCTTGGCAGTGTCGGATTCAAAGTTTGAAAGGAGGCGAATCTCTTCAAGCACGCTGGGCGAAAGTCCCTGCGCTTCGTCAATGATCAAGACCGTTCTCAGTCCTCGCGAGTGACGTGACTCAAGCGCCTGACCCAACGATGCCAGCAGCTCTGGCTTTGTTTCCCACTTCTGCACGTCAAGCAAACTCGCCACGTGCTGGTAAAACTCCGTCACGGACAAGCGCGGATTGAAGAGGTAAGCAACCAGAACTGTGCGGTCCAATCGCTGCATCATCCAACGCAGTATGGTTGTCTTACCCGTTCCGACTTCACCCGTCACCACGATCAGGCCTTTGCCACTTTCGATGCCGTAGTGAAGATTGGCCATCACTTCCGTGTGCGACGGCGTGAAATAGATGAAGCGCGGATCCGGCGTTAGCGCGAATGGCAGTTCTTTTAGACCGTAGAATTCTGCGTACACTTTGTTACCTCCAAACCTCTCTTTAGTTCTGCGCAGCGCCAGTTAGACGGCGAAGCGCTCGAACACCTGGGTGAACTTCAGGATCAGCGCCAATGCGGGAATAGCCAGAAACATTGCGACTACTCCGGCAGCAAGCAACAACCTGCGACGACGCGGAACGCTGCGAGCCTCGTCCGGCGTCAATAATTCAGGAACAGTCATCAACACCGGCAACGACGTGTAATGCGCGGCGTCTTCGCTCGTTTGAATCGTCAGCAGTCGGGGAACTTCAAAAAGACCCGCGAGAAGCAGACCAACGGCAAGACCTGCTGCAACGCCGAGTCCTACCAGCACCAAACGTTTCGGTGCCACAGGTCTGGCCGGTAAGTTTGCCGGGTCAACCACCTGAATGCCTTCGCCCTGTTGCTGGCTGGCTGCATCCGCACCAAGGCCAATCTTCTGCGCTTGCTGCAGCAGTTGATCGTAAGAGGCCTTCTTCGTTTGATAATCGCGCTCCAAAGCTCCAAGAGTTACCTCGGCGCCCGGTACACTGTTGATGCGCTCCATCACCTGCCCAACCTGCTTATCAATCTGAGCGAGCACCACCTGCTCCCGTTTGATTTCGCCGTCGACAAGCTGAAGTTCGACTTCGAGGCTGCCAACGGTCAAATCCGGCCGGTCGCGAAGCTTGTCCTGTTTCTCCTTGATTCGCTGTTTCCACTCCGTAATCATCTGGTCCATTGCTTCTTTGACGGAGTCGACTTCAGCTTGCTTCGCCAATACGTCCGGATGCTTGGGACGCAGCTCCGTAAGCATGCGCGTCAATTGCGAATCGAGATCTGCCTTGCGAGAGATGAGTTGAGACCAGGCTAGCGTGGTCTTGGGATCAGTCGTATTTTCGGCGACGTCTTCCTTCAACTGTTCCGAAGTCTTCTTCACGAGCGCGAGCTGACTGGTAAGTGCGGAACGGCGATCCTGAAGACGTCCAACTTCGGAAATATAAGCCTTCTGTTGCTCACGTAATCCCGACAACTGGCCCACCAGCGACGCAGCTTCTGACGGCAGGTTTCCGACGTTTTTCTGCATGAAGTCGAGCCGCTCGCGATCGACCGTGTCCAGCTCTTCCTTCGTCTGATTTACCTGCTGATCGATAAACTGCTTTGCCGAGCTGGTTGAGTTGATCGTGTTTCGGGTTTGCTCGTCGATGTACTTGCTGGCGAGCTCCGCGGTAACCGCTTGTGTGGTCTTCGCGTTCCGGCCGCGGTAAGTAATGTTGAAACCGTTGGTGATGTCATTGCGACTGGTGTTTACTTCGACCTTGATGCTGGCGCGCATATAGTCGACGAGCATCTCCATTGGTTCGCCGCGCTGCTGTTCATTCTTATAGAGGTCGTATTTTTGGATTAGCGGTTCGAGTGAACTGCGGCTGGTTACAACCTGCGCAATACTGTTGATTTGTCGGGTGAGACTATCTTCTGTGATCGTCGGGACGACGGTGTTCGGAAGAGTGGACGGCTTAACAACGATCAGCGTTGACGACTCGTAAAGGTCTGGCAGTTGGAAGACCACCCACGAGACGGCGGATGCGATCGCGATCGCCGGAAGAATGATCAGCCATTTACGTTTCCAGGCGATCTTTGCGTATTCGCCCGGGCCTCTTTGCCGAAATTCAACACTCATACAGGACTCTCCTTGAAAACAGAACTAGAGCGTGGCCAAAACGTTGCGTGCTTCTCCAGCTTCCGCAAAGGGCGTTTTGTCGCTTAAGCGCACGGCTTGCTCGAGGGCGCGTTTTGCCCCATCTTTATCGCCACGTGCTTTCAAAGCCATTCCCAGGTGGTATTGGTAATTCGCCGCCGGGGTTCCGTTTCCGCTCCTGGCTGCGCGCTCATCGAGAGCGACGGCCTTCTTGAGCTGCTCGACGGCGGCGCCGTAGAGTCCCTTCTTGTAGTAGACCCAACCAAGCGTATCGACGAACCCGGGGATATTCGGATTCTTCTGCACGACGCCCTGGGCCAGGCTGACCGCCTCGTCCAGATTGCCCTGCCCGGTCACTGCATAAAGCCACGCCAGGTTGTTTGCGGCAATCACTGCGTTCTGATCTTTGCTGAGCGCTTTTCGGTAACTGTCGGCAGCCGCCTCATAGTTTTTCCGTGAATCGTCAAGCATGCCGATCAACGTGTATGCGGTTGCATTGTCCGGACGCCGCTCAATGATCCTTTGATATTCAGCAATCGCTCGGTCCTGCTGGTTGGTGTTAATGAACAACGCACCTAACGCGGAATAGGCGGCAATATAATTCGGATCAAGCTCGAGAGCTTTGCGCAGAGCGACTTCTGCCTGTCCCGGATTGCGTTCGAAACCAAAAATCTGTGCCTTGAGATAATGAAGCGAGGCGTTGGTGGGATAGCTTGCCAATACCTGATCGACGCGCGCATGTGCTTTGCCGAGTTCATTCCTGCGGGCGTAGAGACGGACAAGCCCGGTCAACGCATTGAAGTTTGTGCTTTCGATCGAGAGCGCATTCTCGTAGAAAGCGGCGGCATCGTCTGGCTTGTTCTCAGCTAGCGCGACGCCGGCGAGACTGATGTAGGGATAGGTATCGCCGGGAGCAGCATCGTGGGCCATCATGAAATCTTTGCGAGCTGCAACCGTGTTGCCCTGTTCTAGTGCTGCCGAACCGCGCGCCAGGTAAGTCTTGGCGCGAATTTCCGCGAGCATCTGCGGCGAGTTCTGTCGATCAGGAGCAGTTTGGGCCAGGCGTTCAATTAATTCCGACGACAAACGCTGGGCGCCTTTCGCATCTCCCGAAGCCAAACTGATCTGGGCTTGCATTAACCTTGCCGGCAAATAATCGGGATAGTTGCGTTCCAGGTCGCCGGCGAATGCCCGCGCCTGATCCATGTTGCCGAGATTGAAGTTTGCCTGGGCCATGAAATACAAGCCGGCGCGCGAATTGGGCTCCTGAACCAGAACTTCCTTAAGGTCTTCAACTGCAGCTTGCAGGTCAGGAGCTTGTCCCGTCTGCGCCCGAACTCGAGCGCGTAGCAACAGCGCCTGCCGATCGTGTTGGTCTTTAGCCAGCACTTCGTTGATTTGGTTCATTGCCCCTTGCGTGTCCCCCCGCATGAGCATGATTTCGCCGACGCGGTAACGTCCCTGGGTAAAATCAGGCGACTGCGCCAGAATTTCCTGGTAGATCGCAATCGCTTCATCAAGGCGGTTTACCGATGAATAAAAGTCAGCTAGCACGGCGCGGCTTTCCGGTTTCTCCTTATCGAGATCGGCCAAAGCTTTGTAAGCGACTTCGGCTTTGTCCAATTGTTTGTTTACGAGGTAAAAACTGGCGAGCACAAACCGGGACGCACGATTATTCGGTTCGACAACGACGGCCCTGCTCATCTCCGCTTCAGCGTCGGCCAGACGATTCAACTGCGCGAGAAACTTTCCATACTCCGTGTGAGCCAGGCCGGAATTGTTATTCACCGAAATAGCGCGCTGGAAGGTTTCCTCAGCTTTCGAGTTGTCATTCGTAACGATGTAAAACCGCGCCAAACTGAGATACGACTCAACGCGTTTCGGATCCAACTGAATGGCATAGTTGATTTCGGCAAACGCCTTCTCGCGTTCGTTCTGCGCGTACAAGACACTGCCGAGCAGGATGTGCCCCTCAACGTGGTTCGAATTCTTTTCCAGTATCTCCTTGGCCAGTCGCTGCGCTTCGGCAATCAATTCCGGATTGCCCTTGGCGGCGGCGATGTAGTAATTGCCGAGTTTGACCCGCGCGTCGAGATTGTCGGGATCGAGTTGAGTCGTCTTGCGCAGTTCTTCAAGGGCTTCCTGAAAGCGTTGCAGACCTTCGTAAGCCCGTGCCAATCCCCAATGGGCCGACGCCAGCTTGTCGTCAATCTGCGTCGCATTGCGAAATTCGAGCGAGGCTTCCTGAAATTTTTCCTCTTTCAGGTAGGCTTCGCCTCTTTCGACGTGCGCTA
>JALZOO010000613.1 GCA_030913905.1 Acidobacteriota bacterium | reverse complement strand
GACATTCGATTTATCCGCGTCATGACGCCAGATGTCCCGGTCAATATCTTTTTTTCTATTCCGATTCTCGGCTTAACCAGAGACTTGAACGCGATGGCCGTCTCGGGGCTTTCCGTCCCCGGAAATCTTAGCGTCTGCATCGCCCCTCTATCTGCCGTCGCGTGCCCGCCGAATGACCCCACCTGCAGTCTCTGCGACGAGGGTGACCCGCTCTATCCGAACTGTCTCGATAGTAAATACTGGGGTACGTGTCCGGGACTTCCGGGCACGGAGCACCTTATACAGACCTATCACACCATAGATCCTGAGGGCATAGAAGTTGTAACTACCTGTGATCCGAAAAAAGAATTTTGCAAGAAATGCACCTATAACATCCGGTCAGGAGCGCAGAACGGCCAGGGGCCTGCCGCAGGTAATTTCCAGGTACTTCGCTGCGCCGGCAACGGCGCGAACGCGGTCAAACAGGCGCTGGCCGCCTACGGCACAAATTGCAGCTGCGGTCAGGTGAGCGCCGAAGATGAGGTGGAGACTCAAACGGGTGAACTCGCTGGAGCCGTAAGAGCCGGCCTTAACGTGCGCTTCGATGAGTACGGCGGTGGGCTCAGCTACGGCCCGACTATGCCGCCCGACACCAACATCGCGCAGGGGACATCCAGCGGCAGCGGCAATAACCAATTCTGGCAGGGTATTAGCTGGACTCAATATAAAGGTGGAGGAAATCCGACAGCCGCACCTGTTCTACCGGCGCTGGCCCACCGGGAACTTGCTACAGAAGACCGGCGCGTCCTGGTGATTCCGATTATCCCGATTACCGAGTTCACTAACGAGACGGGCAATCAAATCGTAAAAATTAGCAGTCTCGCAGGCTTCTTCATGCGAGCTCAAGTAAGCGACGGCACGGGCGGGGACATCCAGGTCGAGTACATCGGCGATGAAGTTATTGGAGTCATCGGCTACGACCCGAACGACACCAACATTACGAACATTGTGACCCCCGTTCTCTATCGGTAGGAATAAGCGATGAAAGTAAGAATTCACACGGTTGATCGACTTCTGCGGTTCACGCGGGAAGATAAAGGTGCAGCTTTGGCTGAACTCGCCATCCTGGTACCGTTCCTGGTAATTATGCTCGCCGCAGTGGCTGAGTTCGGACGCTTTTTTCAAACCTACACCACGCTCGCCAAAGCGACCCGCTCCTCGGCGCGCTACCTCTCCAACCATAAGTTCACGGTTGAGGAACAGGATAGGGCAAAGAATTTGGTGGTCTGCGGCAAGCTGGACTGCACCGGGAGTCCCCCACTCGTGACCGGGATTACGGCCGCTAAAGTCTGCATTCAAACCACCGGCGCCCCGAAAATAGAGACCGTCACAGTGAGCATTCCGCGTGACGTGGGAGATTGCGGTGCCCCACATGAATTCGCACCCATCTTCAACATCGGGGCTCTGCTCCATAATGCTTTTGACATATCAGTACCAATTAGCACGAGCACCACAATGTACTACATGATCGATTGACGCGCTCGAACGTGTGAGAGAGAGCCGGCAAGCAAGATGCGACGCAAAGAGTTAACAAATAACGAGAACGGTAGTTCAATTGCGGAATTCGCCATCGTAGCGACCATTTTCTTCATGCTGCTTATCGGCATCATCGAATTTGGCCGGCTGCTCTACACTCATAATGCATTGACTGATGCGGCCCGGCGTGGAGCGCGCTACGCCGTCCTCCACGAGCCGGAAGTAGGTATTGAGACAGACGGCACTCCGCAGGATGCGAAATGCGTTAAGAATGTAGTCATCTACGGGGAGACCCATATCACGCCATATCCGGCTTGTGATCCGACTGGGCCAGCTTTAATAAACGGTATTCAGACAGCAACCATCGAGACTCAATATGCTGGAGCCGACCTCGATGGCGATCCGGATAGCCCCAATCCTTATGGCATGAACCTGGGCACGGCCACTGTAACAATCACGGGCTACAACTTTAATTTGAGCATTCCGTTACTTAGTCGGCAGCTAACGATGCCTGACTATACGACGACGCTAACGGCTGAGAGCTCAGGCTACGCTCCGCCGCCTCTATGAAGATGTAAACAAGGCTTGAAACAGATGCGAGCGAGGGGAACCAGTTAATGAAAAGAACGCTAACATTCATCATCTTGTGTAAGGACGCAGCCGACTCAAAGGAGATGGGTCGTGCTCTGAGCAACCATGCGGGTGCGAGTCTCTTGATGGCCAGCGAGGATGCCGAACAGGTCTTTACTGAAACTGCGCGGCTTCGTCCCTCGGCAGTGATTATCAACATGGCGCACATGGGTGAGCCGGCGCTTAAGCTCGTACAACGCCTTGCCGCCGAGTGCCCAGCTACGGCGGTTATCTGTGCTTCGCGAGACTCCTCGCCAGATCTCATTCTGCACAGCATGCGGGCAGGCGCGCGCGACTTCCTGCGCTTACCCATAATTGAAGAGGAATTAACGACAGTCATTGAACGCACCGCCGGGTTTACTGCCGAACACGTTGATGACGAACCCAGGAAGAGGGGTCGCGCTATTGCAGTGTTCTCAAGCAAGGGCGGCTGCGGCTGCTCACTCATCGCTACCAATCTCGCCATGGTGCAGACTACGCCAACAGTGCTCGTCGATCTCAACCTGCAATCAGGCGATCTCGAGCTCATGCTGGGTTTGCGCCCTAAGTTTTCACTGGCGGACGTGGTCGAGAATCGTGAGCGGCTGGATGACGCGCTGCTAACCAGCTACCTGACGGAACATTCCAAAAATATCTCGTTGCTTGCGGCCCCCATCAAGGCCGAGAGTGCTGAAGATATCGAGCCCAAACACATATATGAAGTCATGGAACTGCTGCGGCAGCGCTTCGACTCAGTAATCATTGACACTCCACACAGTTTCGATGCGGTTACCATTTCCGCGCTCGATCATGCAGATCAGATCCTAGTAGTTTTGATGCTTGAGATTCATGCAATTCGCAGCACTCGCCGGGCGTTGGAAATCTTCGATCGCCTGGGCTATCCGCGGAAGAAGATTCGCCTGGTCGTCAACCGCTGGAGCAAGAACATAGAACTGAACCAGAAACAGGTGGAAGACTTCCTGGGTGAGCGGGTGGTGGGCTTCATCCAGAGTGACTACCGTGCGGCTGTTAATTCCATCAATTTGGGCCAGCCTCTGGTTGAGTCTGCTCCAGCCTCGAAAGTATCTGCCGACCTGCGACAAATTGCGGCGAAGCTTTTTGAAGGCAAGATAGACCAGAGCGCCCCCATAGCTGAGACGAAGCGGTCGTTTAACTCGATATTTCGCCGGCAGCCGACGACTAACATGGAAGACTTCGGTCTAAACGCCGCGCTTAATAAAGCAAGCAGTTAGTCTGTTGGAGGGTGTTGACCTTCTTTCGATCTCAGTGTCCCTGGTGTCTCTTTGAAGAATGTTTTTATAGCTATCGCCGAGCAATTGACAGAGCAACTGAGTTAAAAACTTATACCGGAACAGGAAGCATAAGATATGGCACTACGTGAACGACTAATAAGAGACGGCATAGGCTCAGCCTTAACTGATGATCTTGCGAGCAATCAGCAGGGCTTTCAGGACATGAAATCGCGTCTCCACCGGATGCTCATCAACAGGATGGACCTGACGAAGCTGGGCATGATGGAGCCGGAGCAGGTCCATGCGGAAGTGGCCCGTCTGGCCGCTAGCCTGCTGGCCCAGGAGGACACTCCCCTTTCAACGGTTGAGCGTGAACGGTTGATTCATGAGGTCAGGCATGAACTATTCGGCTTGGGCCCACTCGAGCAATTACTGGCCGATACGTCGATATCCGACATCCTGGTCAACTCGCCTTTCAACATCTACATCGAGCGCGGTGGCAAACTCGAGCGCACTAATATCGAATTCAAGGACAACGAGCACCTGATGCGCGTGATCGAGCGTATCGTTTCGTCCGTCGGCCGTCGCATTGACGAGTCCTCGCCAATGGTCGATGCGCGGCTGAAGGACGGCTCGCGCGTCAATGCCATCATTCCCCCGCTCTCTCTTGATGGACCAGTGCTTTCTATCCGCCGCTTCGGCGCCGAGCCGCTCCGAATGCAGAAGCTGATCGAAAAAAACGCCCTGACGCCGGATATGGCCCAGATGTTTGAAATGTGCGTCCACGCTCGCCTGAATATTCTCATCTCAGGCGGCACCGGCGCCGGCAAGACGACGCTGCTCAATGCGCTCTCTGCCTACATCCCCGAGGATGAACGCATCGTAACCATCGAGGACTCGGCGGAACTGCAAATGCAGCAGCCTCACGTGGTCCGGCTGGAAACCAGGCCGGCGAATATTGAGGGCAAGGGAGAAGTCACTCAGCGCGATTTGGTCAAGAACGCTTTACGCATGCGGCCGGACCGCATTGTTATTGGCGAGGTTAGAGGCGGCGAGGCCATCGACATGCTACAGGCGATGAATACCGGCCACGACGGCTCACTGACCACGGTCCACGCCAATACGTCCAGAGATGCTCTCGCGCGTTTGGAAACAATGATCCAGATGACCGGTATGAGACTTTCAGATAGGGCGATGCGACAGCAGATTGCCTCGGCACTCAACCTGGTCATTCAAGTGGCCCGACTATCGGATGGCACGCGGCGCATAATTGCCATCTCTGAGATCACCGGCATGGAAGGCGAAACGATCACCATGCAAGACGTCTTTGTCTACGAGCGCAAGGGAATAGACAAAGATGGACGAGTTGTCGGACGGTTTCGTCCTACCGGCGTCCGGCCGCGTTTCGCCGAACGTCTCAAGACATACGGACTGCAAATGCCGCGATCGTTTTTTGAGGAGGTCTAATAATGCTTCTGGTTCCCTTCCTCGTCTTTCTGGCGTGTCTGTTCATTACTTACGCGCTGTATCTGGTTAGCTCGCGTGGCTCCGATGCCCGGCGCACGCTTATCAACGAGCGGCTTGCTGAGGCTATCCGATCATCAGCACATTCCACTGACACTGACGTGCAACTTGCGCGGCAAGAGTTGTTGAGCGAAATCCCCTGGATGAACCGCATGCTGATCAAGCTGGAGATCATATCTCGTTTTAAACGCATGATCGATCAGGCCGATTCCCGGATTACAGTAATGCGCCTGGTGCTCTTCTCGCTAACCGCGGGCGTGCTGGCAGTTCTGGCAGTGTCGATGGTGAGTGTTTCCTATCTGTTGATGGCTCTCTTCGGAGTTATCGCAACGGTGTTGCCAATCGGCCATATTGCGATGAAGCGGAAGAAACGGCTTAAGAAGTTTCTGCAATTGCTGCCGGATGCGCTGGACCTGATGAGCCGCGGACTCTCAGCCGGCCATGCCTTTACGGAGTCGCTCCAGATGGTTGGTAGTGAAATGCCCGAGCCGATTGCAACCGAATTTCGCAAGACTTATGACGAACAGAATCTCGGACTTTCGCTGAAGATGGCGCTGGAGAATCTCGAGCAGCGCATCCCCTTGCTTGATCTCCGTATGTGTGTCACAGCCGTACTGATTCAACGCGAGACTGGCGGCAACCTCTCCGAACTACTGGAGAAAGTGGCCCATACCATTCGCGAGCGTTTCCGCATTATGGAAGACCTGAAAACCTTAACCCTTAGCTCGCGCTACTCGGCGTGGCTGCTCTGTGCTTTGCCAGTCGGCCTGGCGGTCTACATCTCCTTCATGAATCCCGAGTATATGGAGGTAATGTGGCGCGATCCGCGGGGACATAAGCTGTTAGTGGTCGCGGCCGTCATGCAGATCCTGGGCATGCTCATGGTGCAGAAAATTATGAAGATCAAGATCTGACGACAGTCGCCAATCATGAACGAGTACAAGTAACACTACAGGATAGATAAGACTATGTTGATAATTGCTATTTCCACATTCGTTTGTATAGCCTTCGGCGTGATGGCTTTCTATTGGCTGATGTTTCGCCCCGCGAGCGCAACGGCCGATCGGCTCCGGGAGTTGGATGACTCGCGCCCGTTGACGGAAACCCAAACTATAGAGCACAACCCTGTGACTACTCTCGCCGAGCGGCTTGCCGAGCCTCTCAGCCGTCTCGCGCCACCCTCGGCCGCAAGTGCGCATAAGCTGCAGAAGCAATTAATGCAAGCCGGTTTCCGCTCACCGCTATCGCCCTCGGTCTATCGCTCAACTCAACTGCTGCTGATGCTGGCGTTTCCAGGGTTAGTTCTACTGGTTTGGACATTTCTGGCGAGGCCGCTTAATGGTGCTCTAATTCCCGGTCTTTGTGCCTTTTTCGCGGGCTTTATTCTTCCGCGCTTCATCCTGAACCGGCTTATTGCCAGCAGGCAACTGCGAATTACCTGGGGCTTGGCTGACGCACTCGACTTGATGGTGATCACAATGGAGGCGGGTTTAGGACTCAATGCAGCAATGATGAAGGTTTGTGAAGAA
Organism: Acidobacteriota bacterium; assembly: GCA_030913905.1. Taxonomy (GTDB): domain Bacteria; phylum Acidobacteriota; class Blastocatellia; order Pyrinomonadales; family Pyrinomonadaceae; genus PSRF01. Next base: position 3,753 of record JALZOO010000613.1, on the reverse strand, counting down.
TTGAAGGATGTCCATCCGGACATCAGCAAAGAGTTTGAATTGGCCAACCTGGAGATTCGCGTGGGACGCGAACGCAGTGAAGCGTTACGCAATCTGGCGGACCGTTCGGGTGTTGAGGACTTAAACAGTCTCGTCGGCATGTTAATCCAGGCTGATCGGTTTGGGACCTCTATAGCCAGGGCCGTGCGCGTCTATTCCGATAGCTTGCGCACGAAGCGCCGGCAGCGCGCGGAGCAGGCAGCTCAGAAGGCTGCCTTCAAGCTTCTGCTACCCCTGGGAGCGCTTCTTTTCCCGACTATGTTCATCGTAATTCTCGGCCCGGCACTGCTTAATATCTCAGACATGTTGAGTGGCGGCGTCGCCAGTAATGCTGCCGGCATTAAATGAGGAGTAGCATCATGCTAAAGCGCACAATAATAGTTCTATCAATTACAATAACTCTCGCGTTTGTTCTTGAGCCGCTTCAGCCGGTGAAAAGCATGCTCATGACAGATGCGGAAGTGGCAATGATCAACAGTTCTTACTCGATCGGTCAGCAAAATCGAGGCAATGCTTTTGTTCGCGTATTGAAAGCGCCCTTCAAAGCAATCGGACGACTCTTTGGACGGGGCCGGAAGGATGACAACAAGCTTCACCGACTCTCCGAAAAAGATGTAGAGAGGTTTGAGAAAGCGAACGTAACCCGCATCCTGGACGCGCAGTCAGCGCCTGCCACGACGAGCGATGCCGCTACGTCAATTTCACCGGTTGAGACCATGGACCAGGTGCTCGGCGACAGAAAGGCAGTGGCGCTCCAACATGTGGAGCGCGGACGCCTGCTGTTGGAAAGCGGGAATGTAAACGAGGCGATCGGCGCACTGTCTCTGGCAATTTCCTACGACCCAAAACTCAGAGATGCCCATAACCTTCTTGGCGTCGCTTACGGAATTAAGGGCCTGCGCAATCTTGCCCTGGATTCGTTTGAGGCATCGCTGAAAGGTGATAACGACAATCCGGAGCACCTCAATAACCTGGGATATTTTCTTTACCAGAATGGCGAATATGAAGATGCGACAAAGTACCTGAAAAAGTCTGTTAAACGGGATCCGAAAAACGAACGCTTCTGGAACAATCTTGGCTTAGCCCAGGCACAGCGGGGCAAGTTTGACGATGCCTATAAGAGCTTCGCGCGAGCCATGGGTGAATTTGATGGACGACTGAATGTTGCCACTCGACTACAAAGGTTGGGCCAGGACAAGGATGCGATCAAGCACTTGGAGAGGGCGCGCGAGCTGCGGCCGAATTCAGAGGAAACTCTTAGCCGCCTCATAACTCTTTACGAGCGCACCGGCAAGAATGCGCATGCATGGGAAGCGCGCATGTCACTGGTGAGTCTTCGGGCCACAGCCAAGGCGCCAACTGAATAGCGTCGACTGGCCCACGGGCCACAAAATCAATCGAATCAGGAGTAATTCATGGGACACCTCAGCATTCTAACCCGCGCTGAGATCGAAACTCTCGGGCCGCCGACACCGGAAGAATTGGCTGAGACCGGAATTCCCGACGCCTTTCTCTGCGACCTCGCTCTTAAGCATGTCGCGATGCTACCGGAACCAACCACGGCTGCGGTCGCCGACCGGCTACACCTTCCCCGCGCGCTTACCGAAGAATTGCTGTACCACCTGTACCGCGAGAAGCTGATCGAAATGCGATTGCAGAGCGCGGTAGGATCTACTCGCTATGCGATGCTCGATCATGGATGGGAACGCCTGTCGCGTTTGCAATCGCAGAGCGGGTATCTGGGTCCCGCGCCGGTATCGCTGGACGATTATTCCCACATGATGCGGCTGCAGGCGGTACCATCGCGTTCGGCATCGATGGATACGGTCCGGGCTGCCTTTAAAGATCTGATCCTGCCTGACTCACTACTGCAAACGCTGGGCTGCGTCATTAACTCTCGCTCCTCGCTTTTCTTAACAGGGCTTCCGGGAACAGGTAAGACTGCAGTCTCCGAACGGATGAATGCTGCGCTTTTTGGTTTCATTTGGATTCCATACGCGATCGAAATCGATGGCCAGATAATTCGAGTCTTTGACTCGCATTGCCATCGGCCGGTTCCGGAAAAGAATTCTGCAGCTGAGCATGATCGTCGTTGGGTGGAAATTGAAAGACCTCTGGTAATCGTGGCCGGCGAATTGACCCTGGACAATACGGACTTGACCTGGTCCGAGTCAGCCAAGTTTTATGAAGCGCCCTTTCAGGTGAAATCCAACGGCGGCACGCTGGTGATCGATGACTTTGGCCGTCAACGTGTGGCGCCGCAGGACCTGCTCAATCGCTGGATCCTGCCGCTGGAAAGGCGCGTCGACTTTCTTACGCTGCATAACGGAAAGAAGATTGAAGTGCCCTTCGAACAACTTGTCGTATTCTCGACTAATCTCGAGGAGAGAAACCTGGTTGACGAGGCGTTCCTTCGTCGCATGGGATATCGGGCGCGCGTAGAACCGCCAACGCCCGGAGCTTTTGTCGAAATCTTTAAGCGCGTAGCAAGTATTAGGGGTATTGCTGTTGATCAGGAGTGTCTCAACCACGTTCTTGGTAAATATGTGACGGAGAAACGCGTGCTGAAAGGTTGTGAGCCACGCGATCTTTTGAATAAAGTAGCAGACCTCTGCGTCTTTGAGGGACGAGCGCTCCAGCTTACGCCGGAATTGATTGACCTGGCCTGGGGAAATTACTTTGGCACAGCCCACGGATTTGGACCGGAAGTCGAGCGTTTTCAAGCCGCGGAGGCCCTACCTCAGCCTCTGCCGGTCCAGTAAAAGAAACATTAGGCCCCGACAATTTGTGGGGTTGAATTTTTAAATCAAACGCGTAAGACTGAAACGATGCCCCGTCATGCCACGCACATCCTTCTGCTTCTCTTGTCTCTGCTGGTCGTCGCATCGTTAAAGGGTGCAAGCGCCGCGATTGTCCAGCCTGGTTTGATGCAGGATGCCTCCACGACTACATACCGGACCATCAGGGCCCGTTCGGGCGACACTCTGAGAAAAATAGCACAACGCCTCGGAGTTCCTTTGCCGGAGTTAGTGCGGTTGAATGGGTTAAGCGAGGATACTCGGATTCCGAAAGGCTCGAGAATTCAAGCGCCCGGTGAAGCTTCAAATGCGAATGGAGCCGCAGCAGAAGTTGTGGGCAACCGGATCACGTTGTCAGATGGTTATTCGTTCGAGGCTGATGAAGTCTGGAAAGATGGTGATGAGATCTGGTTTCGCAAGGGCAAGATATCCCAACGCCTGGAGAAGTCCGTCAGCTCGGTAAGGCCGATTGTTAAAGTAACCGAACCCACGCCTGCTAACACGAGTCAGATTCAAGCCATAGATAAAGGCAAGCCGCCCGCCACGGAAACACCCATCATCTGGATTCACCTCGTCGGAGGTGCGCGCTTCAGAGCAGATGAAGTCCAGGAAACTAATGATGGCGCCTGGTATAGCAGAGGAAGTCTTTCCATCTTCATGGAACGCGAGCGCATTGCTCGTGTCGAACGTGAGACTCCTGGCTCGGTTGCGCCCGGCTCACGAATCCATGATTGGACTTCCGGCAACTCGTGGATCGATGGACTGATCAAGACGAATGGCGCGCGGTACGGCCTCGATCCCTATCTCATATTCCTGGTGATAGAGCATGAATCCCACTTCCGGCAGCGCGCGGTTAGTCCCAAGGGGGCACGGGGCCTGATGCAGCTGATGCCCGGCACAGCCGGCAGACTGGGCG
>JALZOO010000259.1 GCA_030913905.1 Acidobacteriota bacterium | reverse complement strand
TGAGTAAAGCAATTGTTGAAAATAAGAAAAGCCCTAACTGATGAAGTAGACGCCTTAACGCAGATTGCCCATGATGCCAAGCGTCACTGGGGCTATCCCGAACACTGGATCAGCCATTGGCAAAACGATCTCACCATCTCGCCCGCTTACCTTGAAGCTAATCAGGTCTTTCTCGCCGAAAAAGAAAATCAGATTGTTGGTTTTTACGCCCTGCTGGTTGGGCAGGACAAAGCGGAATTAGATCACTTGTGGGTGACGCCTGCGCATATCGGCACCGGCGTGGGAAAAGAATTATTCATCCACGCGATGCGAAGCGCCGCTGGCAAGGATATCGCGGAAGTTGAGATCCTGGCAGATCCTAACGCCGAAGCCTTTTACAAGAAAATGGGTGCGTATCGGATTGGCAAGAGCGTCTCCGAAATCGACGGTCAGCCACGTACGTTGCCGCGACTGACCGTAAATCCAAACAAAACTTCTTAATCCTGCTACCTGATTCTTTTCTCGTCTCGTTCCATCTTTTGCCACAGTAGCGGGATGAATCTCCGAAAGACTCATCCCGCTACTAACTCGGGACTTACCGCGGATCTTTCTCCTTTGGCGAACCTTTATGCTCCTTGGGTTCCGACCGCTGCGGTGCCTCGCCGCGAGGCTCGGGATCAGTGCGCGGCGGCGGAGCACTACGGGGTTCAGGATCGTTACGCGGTGGTGGATCGCTCCGCGGCGGTGGATCGTTACGCGGCGGTGGATCGTTACGCGGCGGTGGATCGTTACGCGGCGGCGGATCGTTACGCGGCGGCGGATCGTTACGCGGCGGTGGGTCGTTACGCGGCGGTGGGTCGTTACGCGGCGGTTGTTCAAACCGAGGCGAAGGTGAACGCGCGGGCGGTTCATTTCGCGGTTCGGTTACTGTTGTCCCCGGGGCGGGTTCCTCGCCTGGCTGACGGCGCTCCGTACGTCTGCCGGCATCGCCCGGCGCCGGGCGCCTGTATCGCTCACTTCTCCCGGGCTGGTCGGCCGGACGTTCTTCATTTGACGGAACGCGGATCGGCACTCCAGTCGGTGCTGCTTCCGGTCCAGTGGGTGCAGGCTCAGGAACGTTGACCGGCTTATCAACAGATTGATTAGGTAACGTCGGACGCGGGTCGCGAATTCGGCGTCTATTTAAGTCGGGACTGCCGTCGTAGCCCGGCGTTGTTTCAGGATTTCCGCGAGCCGGACGGTCCACTGCGCCGGTCGGCCGCGTGTCAACCTGGCCGGTGGCGCCACCGCTGGGCGCAGGCATGTCGGTACGCGGGTTACGCCCTTTCCAGACACGAGTGCGTCGCAGTTCAGCATCCAGCGGCATGCCCGGATCGCGGTCCGCGGCACCGGTCGGTATTGCAGGTATGTCTGCGCCTGGCACACGCTCGCGTCTGGCCACAGTCCAGCCTCCGCGGCGACCATTCCTATCGCTACTTGTTCCTGGGCGATTGGTTTCGCGTGCAGGTCTGACCGGGACGTCCGCCAGCGGCTCACCGTCAACGATGCGACGACCCCAGCGTTCATCGCCGGCGCGTGGACGTGAATGAGGTCCCCCAAACTCCCTGCGTGCCACGCCGGTCACGCCGCGCCAGTTCCGATGATGCGCCCGGCGACGATCGCCGTCATCCCGATCACGATCGTGCCGACGATGGTAGTTGCGGGAACGCGGATCGCGATCGTGGTAAGACAGCGGGTACCAGCAGATCTGATCCCCAAAGTTTATGTTTACTACAAAGGCGACGAGCGCCGGACGCCACCAGCTTCGACGGCGGTGATATTGGCTGTGCGGAGTCCATGCCCAATGGTTGTTGTAATAGACCCAGCGACCATAGTGATAAGGCGCCCATCCCCATGGCTCATTGCCGACCCACGTCCAACCATAAGGCTGCACCCAGGTCCACTGTCCGTAACGGTATGGCGCCCAGTTGTCGTAGCTGTTGATGGCAGTGGTATGCGGACTCCAAACCCAGCCGTAATCGGATGTGTTGATCCACGTGCCATATGCCTCAAGCTCCTCGGCGCCCCAAACAAACTCGTCATAATACTTGCTGTCATAACTTAGACGTTGGGCCAGGTAGCGCTCACGATCATCAATCCACTGGTCCCACGGATCGCGGTCGATTGCCGCCAGGATTTCCCACTCGCCGGCATCGGTTCCGTCCACGATAAGCTCAGCGGTCCGCCCATCGCGCAAGGCAAAGCCAGACTTGTCGGAATAGATGCGTCCCCGGCCTCCATCTCGGGCGGTCAGCCGGACGCGCCCGTCTTTTCCTACGTCGATTCGATAAGTGCCCGTCTTCTCCGCAGCGAGCGTCGTTTTCGGTGCATCGATCTCAAAAAACTCTTTGTCGAAATTGAACTTTGCCAGGCGCAGTGATGCTGTTCCTTCAACTACGCTCAGCGCTATTCCCTCGTCGCGCAAAGTGACCATTCGCAGGATAGAATTCGAGCCCAGACGAACGAAGTTACGAGCATCAATCTGAATTTCAATTCGCGACTCAGGATCGGTGGCGATTGTGTCGCCTTCAACGAGTGGGTAGTTCAGGCGGGCTATCTCCCAATCCTTATCGTCCTGCCGTTTTAGTTTTACGGTTCCACTTAGCAGACTGATTCGCGCGACGCGTGCCTTAACGTCGTATTCGTCTGTGTCATCATCCTGGCCGCGAACAATTATTGAGGTACTAAAGAAAATCAGAAGAAGAGAGATAATGGTGGCGTAAGCCGGTCGGGTAGAACGCATAACAACGCTCCTTTACTCAAGTTGTTGGCAGGTCGATCGTCACACGCGCATTTTCGGGCGAGTTTGAATAGTGCGCGCTGGAAAAGTTGAGCCCGCTGGATATTCTGTCCGTCGTTTTCTAAAAGGCTTAACTTGCTGGCTTGGGCCAGAGCAAAGCGTATGCCCCAGCGGTCAGCACGTTTTCAACTTTTGCGGCGTGGGCCAGTCTGTCGTGAAAGTTGCGGGGCTTGATAACGGAGGTTGGTAGTAGGTTCTTTCCTTTGCCTGAGAAGGTGCACGATTGGCACTATATCGTGCGTGATTTTCCAAAACGATTCTCGCCCGAGTTCGAGGGTTCGCTTCAGTGCCTGGAAGGCTTTAGTTTTTATTGCCTCGCTGTCTGGTCATATCAGCCTCGGCCGCAACATAACCGAAGCTGGTCCACTGCTTTCCCGCCAAAATACGACCGAAGACCTTGAGCGCGTCGTCGCGCCGCCCGTTATAGAGATACCAATTTCCAACGCCATAAAGAATGCTGTGCGAGCCCGCCGAGTCTTCCTGCCTTGAAGCTTCCTGCAGAAGGGTCTCGGGCGAAATCATTCCCTTGTACATCAGCAGCAAACGGTAGTAACCCTGGTTCTCAATTATGTCCCAACCCTCGGCCACAGTCTGAAGAACTCCGGCAGCTTCCTGGTCCCTCTTCATTCGTCGCAGGATCATGTATAGCCAGTGACTGGTTGCCGCCCGAGCGTCCGCATTGTTTGAAACCTTGAGACACTCACGATAGCTATCCCGCGCTTTCCGGTTGTCTCCGCGGAGATAGTAGGCCAAGCCCAGGTGATACCAAATATTGAACTGAAGCGTGCTGGTAGGAATGTTCCGAGCATTAGGCTGGCCGTCCGGCTCAACTTCATCTGGTTGGCCTTTGATCAAGTCCGCGGCTTTCTTAAGATCCGCGATGGCGAGGTCGAAGCGTCGTAAGGTGATGTAACGATGACCGCGGTGGCGATAGAACCGGGCGTCGCGAGGAAACTTTTTAACTCCTTCGCTGTAGACTTCAATCGACTCACGAAACCGGCCCGGATACGCCAGCCTGCGTCCCAGCCAAATTATCGCGTCCGGGTCGTTTGGGTTGCTCTGGTAACGCAGGCGGGCTTCCGCGAGCCGCGCATCCATCTCTTTCCTTGCTTCCGTCGGCACCGGCGGAGTTGCCCGATCGATGTAGTCGCCGTGGGGTTTCCTGTCTTGTATGATTCCGGATCCAAACGCCTGAACAGAAATGCAAACAAGAACCACCAGCGTGGAGATCAAAAGATTACGTCCCATGAATTGCAGAATATCTTAATGGCCCATGAAAAACATTGGTTCCCTAAGTCGCTTTTTAGATGGGTACAATGCTTGTTGCCGCCAGCTTGAGCGTTCCTACGTAGCTCTCCAGAAAGGACTCGGGTGGATGGCTGGCGGGAACCGTGGTGGACAGGAATCCACCAACTGTTAGACCTGCCGGATAGACGCCTACACTTAGTCGGTCGCGCGCAATTTTCTTGAAATTCTCTTGGGTGGACACTGAAGCGTGAGCTATTGCGTTTCGAATAGACTTAATTTGGGTCAGTCTCGAATTGTGGGTTGTCAGGACTGATGAATAGGGCTCGGTGCCGGCCTGGAAGCATTTCTCGGCTCGCTCAACTATGAAGTCGGTAACGCTCCAATTAGCATACTTTCTCTT
>JALZOO010000604.1 GCA_030913905.1 Acidobacteriota bacterium | reverse complement strand
ACTTCCTCAGCCTCGAACGAAACGTCTCAATCGCTTCACTGGCCGTTTTCCTGCTCGGTCTGGGTGAAGAACTATGGAAGAAATTCCTTCCGAAGTATCTGGAAGCGCTCGGCGCCAGCACGCCCGTCATCGGCCTGTTTGGCACGGCTGAGAATTTTTTCGATGCCACTTATCAGTATCCGGGTGGTTGGCTGGCCGACCGGCTCGGTCGTAGACGAGCATTCGCAGTATTCGTCGCGTTAGCTGCCACCGGCTATCTGATTTATTTCGTCAGCACGTCATGGCCGCTGGTTTTCCTTGGCCTGGCGTTCGCGATGGCCTGGCAAAGCATGGCGTCGCCCGCAATCTTTGCGCTAATTGGCGATGCCCTGCCGCCGGATCGACGAGCGATGGGCTTCACGGTCCAGTCGATTCTGAAACGCGTTCCGATCGTGATTGCCCCGTTGATTGGAGGAGCGCTGATCGCCCGGCTCGGTGTCGTTTCCGGCATTCATATTGGCTTGGCCGTTACGTTGCTCCTGGCAGCAATTACGCTGCTCCTGGTTCAACGAATCAACATCGAAGTCAAAGGATCGGAAGCAACTAACATCCGGGGTGTCTGGCAATCATTTCATGCCGCGTTAAAACGGCTCTTGATCTCTGACATTATCATTCGCATGTGCGAGGGAATGACGGGCGTTTTTACGATACTCTACGTCACTAATGTGCACGGCTTGAGTGCGGCGCGATATGGAACGCTGGTCGCTATTCAAATGGTTACATCAATCGTGGTGTATGTGCCCGCGGGAAAAATTGCAGACCGCGTCGGCCGGAAGCCGTTTGTGATCCTGACGTTCATCAGCTTCGCGCTTTTTCCCCTTGCAGTTATCGCCGCCTCAAGCTTCCCACTTCTGGCCGGCGCTTTTATCATTGGCGGCTTGCGCGAAATTGGCGAACCTTCCCGCAAGGCGATGATCGTCGACTTTGCGCGAGAAGATGTGAGGGCCCGTTCGGTCGGCTTGTACTATTTGATTCGCAGCCTCTCGATTACTCCCGCAGGCCTGGTTGGGGGTCTCTTGTGGAAGGCCGCGCCAGAAGCGCCGTTCATAACAGCGGCAGTCATCGGCTTCGTGGGCACCATAGTCTTTGCCTTAACTGTTGAAGAGCGATTTGCCAGCTGATACTTAACGGCAGACCAGCATGAGTACTCCAAATCTAAACAACCGGCTTCTCCTGATCAGCAATTCAACTCTCTTTGGAAGTGGCTTTTTGGATCATGCAGAACCCGAGATTCGCGATTTTCTCAAAGATATCAGTCGCGTCTTGTTTGTTCCTTTTGCTCTGCACGATCTCGATGGCTACGCCGACAAAGTGAGTGAACGGCTTATCCGAATGGGATATAACGTGGACTCGCTGCATCGGTTTTCCGACAAACAGCAGGCGGTGCGTGGAGCTGAAGCGATTTTCGTTGGCGGTGGAAACACGTTCAGGCTTCTTAAGTCTCTCTACGATTTTGACGTGCTGAAGTTAATTCGCAGCCGAGTCGCGGAAGGTTTGCCTTACATCGGATCGAGCGCTGGTTCGAATATTGCCGCCCCCACAATCCGCACGACGAATGACATGCCGATCGTTGAACCGCCTTCGCTCAACGCGCTCGGGCTGGTTGGTTTTCAAATCAACCCTCACTATCTCGATCCGAATTTGAGCTCTACCCACATGGGCGAAACTCGCGAAGAAAGAATCCTTCAATTCCTGGAAGAGAATGACACGCCGGTCGTGGCGCTGCGTGAAGGAGCGATGCTGAGGGTGGAAGCAGGCTCCACAACTCTGAAGGGATCGACGGGCGCATGCATCTTTCGCAAAGGTCAAACGCCGCTCGAAATCAAACCGGGAACAAAGCTGGACGAGATCCTATAGCTTGGCAAACCTGCGAAGCAGGTGGCAGCGTAAAGCCTGGGGCGTGAGCCCCAGGGATGAGGGCAAGACGTCCTTTTCAGCCCATGAAATGGGCGACAGCGTTTCTGTAAATATCCACTGGAGAACATCGCCTTCGACACTTTCGCCCGCTCCCGCGGGCTAGGCTTGGTTGTGACACTTAACCTGGGGCTCACGCCCCAGGCTTTACGCTACAGCCCGCCTTCGCGGGCTCGTCTTCAGATCGGTTGCAAACTAAACGTCGTCACGTTCCGGGTAGTAATGTAGTACTATGGCCGCGCGGAACAGCCCCCAAGACTAATCCGCTAAGGATTTCCCTGTAATGCGTATTGTCCTCGCGCGATGCATCACCGCGCTGCTGCTTTCATTCCAATTTCTTAGTCCCCTCTCAATCTTCAGTCAGGAAGAAACTCGTCAACGCCGCGCGGAAACTCCGGTCGCGAAACCGAAGACGTCTCCGGCCACAGTACCGCCACAGTGGACATCGCCCACGCCGACAACCGTAACTTCAACTGAAGACCCGGGTCTAATTGTCGGCAAGGCTGAACCCACCATTCGCGTGGCGCTCGCCACCGACGTACGTGCCGCAACCATCTCCACCACCGGCCACCTGATGAACGCTACCGACGTGTCCAGCACGTTTGTCGCTCTGGACGTCGCACGCGTGCGGGTGGAGCCCCGGTTGCTCTCGCCGCTGCCGGCCATCGACAGCGAAGCGAACTATCGGTTGCAGATTGCCGGATTGGAATCGCGATCAGACGCAGAACAGAAGTCGAAGGAGTTGCGCGCCGCCGGCGGCGCCGATTCGCAGATCATTCACGATAGCGAAACGAAGACCTGGGGCTTGATAGTTGGCGATCGTCTCTCGCGCGATGAGGCAGAATCCGAGCGTGCGCGTTTGGAAGACGCGGGGTTCGCGATTGCGATTGTTCCGCCAACTGGGACTAACGTCTCGGCGGATTCGCTTGCTGCTACCCCTACGAACCGTCAATCCTCTGTTATCCGGCCTCCCGTTCGCACCGTTTCGCGCGCGAGCATGCCTTCACGCGAAGTAGTTGCGTTCGGCCCGGGAGCCGGCAAGCTCTTTAGTTCGAGCGCGCCTGTCACCTTTGCCTCCGACGATGAAAAAGCACCTGTGCGTTTCAACGATCGGCCTTACCGCGGACGGATTGAAGTGTTCGCAAACACGCGCGGCGCACTTACGGTCGTGAATGTGCTGGGATTGGAAGACTACGTCAAAGGCGTTGTGCCAAACGAGCTTTCCGCCGGTGGCTTTCCCCTGATCGAAGCGCACAAGGCCCAGGCGATCGCTGCCCGAACTTATGCGTTGCGAAATCGCGGTCAGTTTATGTCGCAAGGTTACGATCTGTTGCCGACTACGCGTTCGCAGGTCTATCGCGGACTGTCTTCCGAAAACAGTCTCTCGTCACGAGCAGTCGATCAAACGCGCGGGATAGTCGCAACCTACAATGGCGAACCGATTAACGCGCTCTACACGTCAACCTGTGGCGGGCGCACGGAGGATTCGGAGAACGTATTCAACGATGCGGTTGGTTATCTGAAGGCGCGTGAGTGTGCCGCTGAGGGCCGGGCCGCGCTTGCGCCGTTTGTGATCAAAACGACGCGAGAGCCTGCGGAACTAAAAGAAGAGCATCTGCCACTCGCGCGCGACGTTGCTCTTCTATCCATTCAGAACTTTGGTTTCCTGCGTCCAAAAGTCGGGGACTCCTGGCTGGACGATGATTCTGAGGTTGATGAAGTTCGCAGTTGGCTTGCTACCGTTGCCAGACTCGCAAAGCAGATTGCGCCAGTCGTAACGGCAGACGTACACCACCCGCCCGCATTTGCGACTGCGCTAAGCACCGCAGTGTTTGGAGAAAGTCGCGGCAGCACGCTTCTGAACAATGCCGACATAGATTATTTCCTCGCTGTGCGCGATGCCAATGAGATTCCGCAAGCTAATCGTGCCGATGTAGCGATGCTGATCCGCGATGGGTACCTCTCGATTCTTCCCGATGCAACGCTGCGTCCGCTTAAACCACTCTCGCGTGCGCGTGCGCTGCATTCGATAGCACGAATTCTCGACGCGCGAAATCTGTTGCAACTTCAAAAAGGCACCGCACGCCCAACTGCCGACAATGCTTTGGTACTGCGCAGCACAAAGGGAAAGGACCTGCCGGTTAGGGTTAGCGCTGATGCATTTCTGTTCCGGCAAATTGGTGAGCTGATTTATCCGGTGCGTTCGATGTCAGTGGTCGGCGGTGAGGCGGTCGTATTCCACGTGAACGGGTCAGGCGAAGTCGATTATTTAGAGGTCAAACCCGCCATCGCAGGAGCAGCCGCGGATCGCTTCTCACCATATTCAAATTGGACTGCGGAGTTGTCGTTGGGCCAGGTGCAGGCGCGGCTGGGACGCTACGCGAGCCGGATTGGATCGCTGGTTGATTTGCGGGTGCTTTCGCGGGGACGATCTGGCAGAGCTACCGATCTTGAACTTGTAGGAACTAACGCCAGCGGACATGTGCGTGGTGGTCGTATTCGCTCCGCGCTTGGGTTGCGCGAACAACTGTTTGTGATCGAGCGCAAGTATGACGAGACAGGACGCGTGACGGGATTTGCTTTTATCGGCCGCGGCTGGGGACACGGTGTCGGCATGTGTCAGGTGGGCGCCTACGGCCTCGCGCGTCAGGGATTCACTCACGATCAAATACTGAAGGCTTACTACACCGGCATCGAATTGACTAGGATTTATTAAGCACAGAAAACAAGCGTCCACGTAGATGAAAAAATTTCGGCATCTCTGAAATCAGGGCTGTTCTTGCTCACCCGATGTTTGTGTCGGCATTCTGTGATAGATTCGCGCGGTAAACCGTTATGGATATGAAGGAAGTCGACATGGCCTCAAAGTTCGAACCCCTTCTGACAGTCGCCGACCTCGACGCTTTCCCCGACGACGATGGAAACCGCTATGAGTTGATTGCAGGAGAACTATTCGTGTCTTGCGCTCCCGGTATTCCACACCAACGCGTTCTTCACAATCTTCAATTGGAATTTGGGTCATACCTGAAAGCTCATCCGATTGGAATCCTTGTCCCCGGCGCTGGTGCCATCTTTAGCGATTACGATGCTGTGATTCCCGACCTGACTTTTGTTCGCCAGGAACGCTGGAATCAAGTTGTGACCGGCGAAAAATTTACGGGCGCGGTGGATCTGGTGGTCGAGGTTCTGTCGCCGGGCGCAGCCAATCGTCGTCGCGATCTTGACGCGAAGCGCCGGCTTTACGGGAAATACAATGTTGCAGAATATTGGATCGTTGACAGTGAAAATTCTTCTGTTTCGATCTTTCGACTCGCCGGACAAACGTTGAACGAGATCGCAACTCTCACCAGTCAAGACGAACTTACTTATCCTGCGCTGCCCGGTTTCCAGGTCCTGGTAAGCGCCATCTTCACTCTTTAATCGGCCGAGCCGGCTACGACGATTCAAACTAATTGCGTTTCTCACGAAACCAGTTAATCGGAGCTCTAATCTTGCTGGCCCTTGTCTGGGCGGTGATCCTTTACCGCGTGCTATTCTCTCGCGCGTGACGATTAACAAATGCAGAACGGGGAGCGGACCG
>JALZOO010000582.1 GCA_030913905.1 Acidobacteriota bacterium | reverse complement strand
GTGTAATACTCGTCAGCCAGTGCTGCGAAGTGGTGGCCGAATTCATGGACGAAGACGTAGTTGGCAAACGCGTTGTCAGCAGCAACCGTGCTGTAGAGATTAAAGATTCCGCCGCCCCCATAAGTGCGATTGTTAGCGAGTATTTCGATGAACTCATACGGAGCAAACTGCGCGACTCTGCGCAGCGCTCGATTATCGAAAGACAAAATATAACGCTCCGAACCAAACGCATCGTAAGTGGCGCCCACAGGAGAGTCGCGATAAATACCTGTCGATGGTCGGGAGATGCCGGATTCAGCGGAAGGCGGGCACAGTCCCCATACGTTGAAGTCCTGCCGGCGTTCCTTGAAGGGTGAAGTTGCAAATAGAACCTGGACCAGCCGGCGTGCGTCTCTTACAAACTTTTGCGCTTCCCGGGCCGTGTAGCCGTCGCCGATGAGTAGCAGATCAACTTTCGTCGCCGGATCACCTGATCTTTGTATCGCTATCAAAGGTGCGGGCGCGCGGGGCTTGGAACGATCGATGAAGATGTCTTTCGGATCGACGGAGGTTTTCCAAATTTCAATCCAGGCGTTCTTCGCGTCGCGCTTTCGCAAAACAATCTCTACAGGCGCTGAAGGGGCAGGGAAGCGCAGCGACTCGCTGAACGTTCGCATCATCGACTTCGCTTCGTCTGTGGTTTCCCATTCGCCGTAAATAGAGGCAAATCCGCGCGAGTAAAGGACGCGCTTCGTTTGTGGGTCTCTGACTTCGAAGAAATACTTGCCAAGGTTCGTGTCGTCGATAGTCTTCGTCATGTTGCCCGGCCAGGGGAGTGGCTCTATGACGATCCGATCGAGACTGAATTGTTCTTGAGTGGCGTTGCCGGTATGGAAGTAGTCCAGCCGCATTGTCTGCGGCGCGGCAACAGCCACAAAACAAAACAGTAGGGTCAAAGACACTGTAGCGAATAGTCTTTTCATAATTTGTGATTGTACGCGAAGTCAGTGGTTGGGAGTCACCGAAAAGCGGGGGCAGGCCCCCTTCCTTACCTCTAGCTGTTCGTGAGTTGATTCGTCGCTTAATGCGGATAGGCATTCGATGGAGCAGCAAAGCGTCAAGAAAGTAATCTCATGGTTAGGAAGGGGGCATGCCCCCGCTCTTTTACTGGTCTCCGCCCACCGCTCACGTGTGCCGAAGCGTCCAATGACAAATGAGAAATGGAAAATGCTCTGTCCCTCACGCCCAGGGATCGTAAGTGCCGATGTTCCAAAGATGTCCTTCGAGATCACGACAAGTAAATCCACGCCCGCCGTAGTCCTCATCCTTGATATCAATCACAATTTCAGCAGCGGCAGCTTTCGCTTTGTCATAAACGGCGTCCGCGTCGTTCACAATCAAATAACACGACTGTGTCTCGGCGCCCCCGATTTCATCAGGCTGCTTCATGAGCTTCCCAAACTCGCTGTCTACAACTGAACCCAACATGATCATTCCGTTGCCGAAGCTGAGTTGCGCGTGCGCAATCGAGCCGTCTTCGTTAGGCACCACGAGCTGTTTCTCAAAACCGAACGCATTACACAGCCACTCAATCGCAGCCGGCGCGTTGCGATAACGAAGCGCCGGAATCACCGTCGCTTTTGTGTTCTTTGCAGTGGACATGGTGTATTCCTCTCGTCGACGTATGAATACTATTCTTTCGCCGCAGAATAATACTCATGGCCATTTAGCTCAAGACGATCGCGCAGGCCCCGGTTTGTTGGTAGCCGCGTGCTATACTGGGCCGCTCGTTAAGGCCCCTCAGTCGCTGCACCATTGTTCAGCGCTAACCGACGTCCCGGAGAGTTGAGTTACAACCAAGAGTGAGTAGTGTTCTGGAGATTATTCCGCTCGGCGGTATCGGCGAGTTTGGAATGAATTGTATGGCTGTGCGTTACGAGGATGAGATGCTCATTCTCGACGCCGGCATGGGCTTTCCGGAGGAGACGGCCTATGGTGTAGACGTCTGCATTCCTAACTTCGATTTCCTCGAGCGGTATCGCGACAATGTAACGGCGATAGTCCTGACGCACGGACATGAAGATCATCTCGGTGCGTTGCCATACATCCTCAAGAAGTTCAACGTTCCTGTTTACTGTTCACACTTCACTGCCGGTCTCGCCGAAAGCAAGCTCGAAGAACATGACTTGAGTGGCGATACGCTCATGCACCGCGTCGAGCCGCGAGACGTTGTCAACATCGGTGTCTTCAGCGTTGAGTTCATTCGCGTTTCGCATTCGCTGGTGGATTGTTTCTCCCTGGCGATCACTACTCCCGTCGGCATAATCATTCACACTGGTGACTACAAGGTTGACGAAACACCGGTCATTGGCGAGCCAATAGACCTGCGTTCCTTCCGTCGCTACGGCCAGGAAGGCGTACTGGCGCTGCTGTCAGATTCGACGAACGCGACGGTGCCCGGGCGGACACCTTCGGAACGGGCCGTGATTCCGGCGTTCGAAGAGATTTTTGCCGAAGCCACCGGGCGGATCATCGTGGCAGCGTTTGCCTCTTCGATTCATCGTCTCCAAATCGTGCTTGATGTGGCGCAGCAGTTCAACCGGAAGGTCTGCGTTCTGGGACGCTCGATGTTGAAGAACGTGGAAGTGGCCGACCGCCTGGGATATCTGGACATTCCCGATGGCTTGCTGGTTCCGCTGAATGAAGCCAAGCAGATGCGACACCATGAAGTTGTGTTTCTTGTCACGGGGTCTCAGGGTGAATCGCGGGCGGCGCTTTCGCAGATGGCGTCGCAAAGTTACAAAGGACTAATGATCGACGAAGGCGACACGGTGGTCCTGTCGGCGCGCATCATTCCGGGAAACGAGCGTTTGATCTCGCGAATGATCGGCATGATCTACAAACGTGGCGCTAACATCATTGAAGAGAAGCGTCGACTCATTCACGTAAGCGGACACGCGTCGCAGGAAGACATCCGAATAATGACTGAGGCGGTGCGACCGAAGTTTGTGGTGCCGATCCATGGCGAGTATCGCATGCTGTTTCGTCATAAGGAGTTTGTGAAAAACCATCTGGGGTACGCCGAAGAGAACATTATCCTGATTGAAAATGGCGATGTGCTCGAACTGGACGGCGAACGCGCGGCAGTGATTGAAAAACGCGAAGTGCCGAGAACGTTTATTGACGACAGCGGCTTCAAAGAGATCACCAGCGAGACTGTGCGTCAGCGGAAGCAATTGGCATACGAGGGGATGGTCACGTTGGTGGTGACGATCGATGCAGAAACAGGCGAGCTTCAGTCGCCGCCGGAGATTGTTACGCGCGGGGTGCGTGGATTTGATTCTGCGAATGGGCTAATGAAGGATGCTCAGCGCGTGGTTACAGCAGCTCTCGCCGGCGCCTCACGGCAGACGATTCAGGACGAAAGTCTTTTGAAGGAACATCTGCGCGTCGAGTTAAAAAGATTCATTCAAAAACTCACCGGCGCTCGGCCCGTGATCATGCCGGTGGTCGTTCAAGTCTAGGTTCGGTTTCAAGTTTCAGGTTTCAAGTTTCAGGTTCAAGTCGTATATCCATTCCTTCAAATACACGACGGTTCGGCTTTATCATCCTCCCCTCCCGAGGTGAATCATGGCGACTTTTAAGACATTTGAGCAAATAGAAGCTTGGAGAGAGTCCAGAGAATTGACTAACCAAATCTACACACTCACCGGAAAAGAAGCGTTTTCAAAAGACTATGGACTGAAAAACCAAATTCGAAGGGCCTCTGTGTCTATCATGTCCAACATAGCAGAGGGATTTGAGCGGAGTGGTTCAGGAGAGTTCGGTCAGTTTCTCTCAATGGCGAAAGGATCTGCGGGTGAGGTTAGATCGCAACTCTATGTTGCTTTCGATCAAGCCTACTTGCAGAAAAGCGAGTTCGACATAGTTTGCGGGCGAGTTACAAACATCAGCCGGATGATTAGCGGACTGATGACGTATCTTAGGAGCTCTGGTGTAAAGGGAACTAAGTTCAAACGATCAGAGCGAACTTGAAACCTTAAACTTGAAACTTGAAACCTGCCTGGAAAGACAAAGTTGTGATGATCACCGGCGCGTCGTCCGGCATTGGGCGTGGCGTAGCGATCGAGCTCGGGCGTCGGGGCGCGAAGGTCGGATTAGTTGCCAGACGCGCCGAAGCCCTTCGTGAGGCGGTTGAGGAAATCACTAAACAGGGAAGTGAGGCATCGGCGGCGCCTGCCGATGTTCAGAACGCCGAATCAATTCGGTCAGCGGCGGACGCGATCCGAAACGAGCTTGGACCCATCGATGTGCTGATTGCCAATGCCGGTATAGGACCCACGAGAGACGCTGCGAATTTTGACAGCAAAGAAGTTGCTGACGTCATCAACGTCAACGTGATTGGCGCCTCGAACAGCGTGGCCGCGGTCGTGCCGGAGATGCTCGCGCGCGGACAGGGACACTTGGTCGTGATCTCAAGTCTGGCCGCGTATCGTGGGTTGCCGAAGTCGGCCGCGTACTGCGCCAGCAAAGCAGCGGTATCAGCGTTCTTCGAAAGCCTGCGGCTGGACCTCGAGCCTCGCGGGATTAACGTCACTATAATTCATCCCGGATTCATCAAGACCGACTTGACGGCCGGACGTCACGCGCAATTGCCCTTCCTCCAGGAGCTCAATGTTGCCGTGAACAAAATTGTTCGGGCTATCGAGACACGAAAAAAGACGTACGCGTTTCCATGGCAGCTCGCCGCAATTGTGCGCGCGGGCATGATCATGCCGATTTGGATGTACGATCGAATTTCGCGTAAGAATTCGTTTAGGGAATAAACGACTTTGTGCTTGGTGCTTTGTTCTTTGGCTGAAGTTCAAAACTCGAACAACGTACAAAGAACAGAGCACAAAGAACAAAGTACAAATAAATAATGACCATCCTTCAAGCCATCATCCTCGGCATTGTGCAGGGATTAACGGAATTCATTCCCATCAGCTCCACAGCTCACCTGGTTTTCGCGGCACGTCTCGTGGGTTTGTATGACGGAGTCGCTGAGACCCTCAAAGCCGAGCGCACCACCGCAACTATTGCTGTGATTCAACTCGGCACCCTGCTGGCTGTACTCGCTTATTTTTCGCGCGACATCCTCAACATCACACGCGCCTTTGTGCGTGATCACGTGGCGCTGATCACCGGCAAACGTGTCGCTTCCAATGGCCGTCGGCCTA
Organism: Acidobacteriota bacterium; assembly: GCA_030913905.1. Classification (GTDB taxonomy): domain Bacteria; phylum Acidobacteriota; class Blastocatellia; order Pyrinomonadales; family Pyrinomonadaceae; genus PSRF01. The sequence goes on along the minus strand of JALZOO010000582.1, from coordinate 13,770 downwards.
ACACTCTCGACCCGGATGAAGCAGCGCACCGTCCGCTCGGGCTATCGCAGGATGCGTGGTTAGGTTGGCTGGTAATCATCGGCTCGATTCCCGTTGCCATCGTTGGACTGGTGTTTAAGAATCAGATCGAGGGAACGTTTACAAAAAATCTTTGGGTGATTGCCACGATGATGATTGTGGTAGGCCTGCTGCTGGCGATGGCGGAATGGGTTGGTAGACGAAATCGAACGATGAACGATCTCGGTATCCTTGATGCGGTAGCAGTGGGATGTGCGCAGGTGTTGGCGTTGATTCCGGGATCGAGTCGCTCGGGATCGACAATGATGGCCGGACTGTTTGCCGGCGAGACACGCGAAACTGCCGCGAGATTTTCGTTTCTGTTGTCTATTCCGGCAATCGCCGCCAGCGGACTTCTGGAGTTAAAGGAAGCGATTCATAAACTTCCTGATGGCAGTTATGCCCCGTTGATTGTTGCGACCATTGTGTCGGGGATTGTCGGCTACGCCTCGATTTGGTTCCTGCTTCGCTTTCTGCGGACGCATTCCACGGGAATATTTATCGTTTACCGTTTGGTTGTTGGTGCCGCGATTATCTTTGCCTTGCTTGGCGGCTACATTTCCGCCAATGCCGGTTGAGCCGTTTATGTAACGTAAACTTTAGTTTGCGTCCTCAAAAGCCTCATCGCGCGGCTCATCGCAAACTAAAGTTTGCGTTACAAGAAACTTTGCTAAGGGCAAACTAGAGTTTGGGTTACAAAAGACTGTCTGGAACCATTCCACCACCCTTCCAGAACAAAATCCTGCAGAACCTTTCTACTTTCGAGTAAACTACATCTGCCCCTGCTTCCTCCCGACCTGAAGTTCGAGGTCAATCTCAATTACTAAACCAGGTGGTGAGTTACATGAGTGAAAAAGATCCGCGAGGCACGTCTGTGCCGTTGCAACGGCCGCGAAGTCCGCGAGTCCCAGTAGAGTTTGCGCTTACTGTGGAAGGAAAGACGTCCACGGGCGACTCGTTCAGTGTGCAAGCCCAGGCGATTAAGATCAGTCGCGGCGGAGCCACTATCCTGCTGGACGCTGATGTCGCCGTGGGATCTGTCATAAAATTGACGCCTCCTTTTGGAGGCGAGTTGGACGCCGAAATCAATGGAGTGTGGACCGACCAAATTGATGGTCGCAGACGAATTGGTGTTAAGCTATTGGATGATGATGGCTGGTTTGCGGAATAATTTTAGACTATTGATGAACCTCACATGAGCACCAAACGTTGGATTGTGCGCGAGCAGGACACTCAGCGTGTTGCTTCGCTCGCCGGCGCTTTGGGAGTTTCAAATACAGTTGCTGCGCTACTCATTTCGCGAGGTTGCGAAGACGAGTCTGCAGCACGCACTTTTCTCCATCCCTCCTACGATCAACTTTACGATCCTTATCTAATGCTCGGCATGACTGAGGCCGTACCGCGTCTGCTCCGGGCGATCGATTCAGGTGAACCGATACTCGTGTATGGGGACTACGACGTCGATGGGACCACGGGAACAGCGGTGCTTTTGCGCGCGCTGAATTTGCTTGGGGCGCACACGGGATTTCACGTTCCTCACCGGTTTACCGAAGGCTACGGAATTCAGCAGGCGGCATTGCAGAAAGCCGTCGCCGAAGGTTTCAAACTGGCAATCAGCGTCGATTGCGGCATTCGCGCACATGAACCTCTTTATTGGGCAAGAGACAACGGGCTGGACGTAATCATTACCGATCATCATTTGCCTGATGAAGGCGAGGGAGTTCCGCCCGCTTATGCTGTTCTGAATCCTAATCAAGCCGGCTGTAACTATCCTGATAAAAATCTGGCGGGAGTTGGTGTTGCTTTCAAGCTCGTGGACGCGTTGTTTCGCGAAAGAGGCCGGCAAGCTCAAGTGAGTGCGTTTCTAAAAATAGTCGCCATTGGCACGGTCGCCGATGTGGCGAAGTTAACCGGAGAGAACCGAACGATCGTGGCGCTGGGCCTGCAGGATCTGCCGAAAGCGACCAATCCCGGTTTGCGCGCGTTGATGGAAGTTGCTGGGTGCGGCGGTGGCGCGAACATGACTGCGTATGACGTCGGGTTTCGGATTGGGCCGCGCATCAATGCCGCAGGCAGAATGGACGCGGCGCGCGCCGTAGTCGAACTCTTCAACACTCGCGATACGATCGAGGCCCAGCGTCTGGCAAAACATCTCGACACGCGCAACCAGGAACGCAAGGAAGTTCAGCAGCAGATTGTAGAGTTGGCCGTTAGTGAACTTGAGTCCGGTAAGGAATCAATCAGTTCGTACGTGGCTGTGATAGCGGGCGAAGGATGGCATCGCGGCGTGATCGGTATTGCCGCGTCAAAAATAGCTGAACGCATCAACCGGCCCTGCGTGGTGCTGTCAATCGAAGGCGACATTGCACATGGCTCGGCGCGAAGTATCGAGCCTTATCACCTCCTGAATGGTTTGACGTCATGTGCAGATCTGTTTGACAAGTTTGGCGGCCACTCGCATGCGGCTGGCATAACGATAAGACCCGAGCGGATTGCGGAGCTTCGCCGGCGTCTGAATGAACATGCGGCTGCCTGTTTGACTGAGGAGGACCTGCAACCGTGCGTTCACATTGACGCGGAATTGCCGACTGAAGAACTCAGCTTTGAGCTTATTGCCGAACTGCAGACGCTGGAACCTTTCGGCGCCGGGAATCCCCGCCCAACCTTCAGGACCCGCAACTTGTGCATCCTCACCGAACCGCGTTTAATTGGAGAACGGCATCTAAAAATGTGCGTCGCCGGACCAAACAGGCGCCCGCTCGAAACGATCTGGTGGAACGGGGCCCAGCGAATGTCTGAGATAAAGAGCGGAATTGAAATGGCTTATACCGTTGAGGCCAGTAACTGGACGGGAGAAACCTTTTTGCAGTTGTCAGTGCAGGATGTGCGCGACGGACGACGGCCGACCGCTGACGACGTATGAACTCGCAACCCAAAGATATCGGCGGTCGGCGGTCTACGGTCATCAGTCCAAACAACGATTTCTTGGTTATAGACTACTAAGCACGATGCAGGAGATCACCAGAAAAAGGGCAGTTGCGATTGGACTGCGGACGCGCGCGCCGCTGGTTGCTCGTGCCCTGGCGTTGCTGATTCTGGTTGCAGCAATCGTCTTTGTGGCAGTCTCCTATTATCGCCTGCGCAACAACAAACCGTTTCGACTTCGTTCCGAAGCTCCCGAACTCTCGAAGGAAATCACCGGCATCATCGAAGGTTACGAACAGCGCATTATGAAAGACAATCGTCTTCATATGCTGCTTCGCGCGGCGCGGGACGTTACCTTCTCCGACGGTCACCACGAACTCGATCAGGTAAACCTTTCGGTCTATCCGGCCGAGGGCGACAAACCCGATCAGATCACCGCGACCAAAGCTATTTACGATCAGACAAATTCCACCATCACGTTTATTGGCAACGTCAATCTCGAGACGAAAGACGCGTTGAAAGTTAATACCGAGTCGATCGCTTACAACCAGAACAGCGAAGTTGCACAAACCGATGCGGCGGTTTCATTCACACGTGAAAACGTTTCCGGACGTTCCAATGGAGCTATTGTTGAGGCAAAGAACAAGAGGCTCGAATTGAAAAAGGATGTGGAGATCACGGTTGCACCTGAGTCGCCCGGTAATTCGCAGTCCAAAGCAACCGTTCGAGCTCGCCCGGTAACAATTCGATCAGGCTACGCACTGTTTGAACAGGGCTCGATGAAGCTCTCTTTTTCGGGTGGAGTCACAGCCGAGCAGGACCGTGATGTGATGAGCGGTGAAAACCTCTACGGCACGCTGAACGAACAGAAGCGATTGCAGAAGCTCGAGGTACGCGGCAATTCCTACTTGCGCACAATGGAGGAAGGACGCTCGGCGGAAGTACGCGCCGCGGATATGGACTTTTTCCTGGACAAGGATCAGAGACTCGAACGGGCTGTGGCGATGCGGGATGCGGGCGGCAAGAGCCTCGACGCGGATTCCGACTTTCAACTATCGGGCGCAAGTTTGATTGAGGTGTCGTTTCAGCCGCAGGGCGATCGCAGTCTGCTGAAACAGTTGCGCACCGAGGGCCGTTCCGTCGTGAACCTGTCTGCTCCCAAGTCAAAAGCAAACGATCCAAGGGCCGCGAACAAGCGTTTGACGGCTGATGCATTAAAACTAACCTGGCGAGTGACCGGCCGCGATTTGGACAAAGCTGAAGCGACCGGTAACGCAGAGTTGTTTGTGGATCCGGTAGTCAAACACGCCAACGCAGACAGGAAAACGCTGACGGCGCCCCGGATCGACTGCGACTTTTTCGAAACCGGGAACCTGGCCCGCGCTTTCACCGCAACCGGCGGAAGCAAAGCCGTGATCGAGCCTGTGCTGAAGGTTGAATCGCGTGGCACCCGCGTCCTGACGTCGCAGAAAATGACCGCCGTCTTCGTCAGAGATACGCAGGACATCGAACGCATGGACGCGCAGACGGACGCAAAGTTCAATGAGAATGACCGCAACGGCGTGGCGGCAAACATATCTTACGTGGCCGCCGACAACACGGTGCGCTTACGAGGTGGTGAGCCGACGGTTTGGGATTCAAGAGCACGGACCAAGGCGCTCGAGCTTGATTCGGATATGACGAACCAGGTCTCCTACAGCCGCGGCAAAACCGCTACGACTTACTACAGTCAAGAGCAGACCAACGGCGCCACGCCATTCACGAAGACCAAAAGTCCAGTTTACATTGTGAGCGATCGAGGGCAGTTTAGTCACAACAGCGGAGTGGCAATTTATACCGGCAATGCGCGCGCCTGGCAGGATGATAATTTTGTGAGGGCCGACAAGCTGGCACTTTACATAAACGAAAAGAAGATGGAGGGCAGCGGCCACGTACAAAGTGAACTCTACAACGCCCCCCGCAAGGCCGGGGGTACCAGTACCACGGTTCCTGTCTTCGCGACCGCGGACTCGCTAACGTATTCGGAGCCGAATCGCACTCTACACTATGAAGGCAACGTCGATATTCGTCAGGCAACTGATCGGCTAATCGGCGGCGTTGCAGACATCTACCTGCGGCGCGATTCAAACATGGTTGAGAAGACAATTGCTCAACGCGGCGTGGTCCTGACCCAGCCAAACAAAAAAGCCACTGCTGATTGGATGGAATACACCAGCGCCGACGAGGTGGCCGTGTTAAAGGGCAACCCTGCGAGAGTAGAAGACGTGGAGAAGGGAAGTACGGAAGGCGGTCGTTTGACCCTCAATATGCGAGACGGTAGAGTGACCGCCGACAGCGGCAGAGGACCGCAATCTCCCGGCCGCGTCAGGACAACGCATAAAGTGAAGCGCCCCTAGCTGCGTTTACTACTTGATGAGTACACAAACTGGAAGCGTAGGAATCGCCGACGACCGCAATCGAAGTGTGGACGCGGAAATGCCTCGTGTTACGCGCGAGGCCGTCAAAGCTCCGGCCTCAGCGTCGGCGCTTGCCGCCTTTCATTTGGAGAAAAGTTACAGCGGGCGGCGTGTAGTAGATGACGTCAGTCTACACGTCGAGAAGGGCGAGGTTGTTGGGTTGCTTGGCGCCAACGGCGCGGGTAAGACGACCACGTTTTATATGATCGTGGGGCTTGAGCGGCCCGACTCCGGAATGGTCAGTCTCGGAGATCGCGACGTTACCCGATTGCCTATGTATTTGAGAGCCCGGTTGGGGCTTGGCTATCTTCCGCAGGAGCCTTCCATCTTTCGCAAAATGACGGCAGCGCAAAACATTCTGGCTGTGCTCGAAACGATGGGAATGCGCCGGCGTGAACGGCTGACCCGGCTGGAAGAACTACTCGAAGAATTCGGCGTCGCACACGTCCGCAATACGCGCGGCGACGCATTGTCAGGCGGCGAAAGAAGAAGGACTGAAATCGCTCGCGCTCTGGCGACGGAACCGCAGTATATCCTGCTCGACGAACCATTCGCGGGTATCGATCCCAAGGCAGTCGACGACATTCAAAATGTCATACTCTATCTGCGCAACCGCGGCATCGGAATTTTGATCACGGATCACAATGTTCGTGAAACCCTGGGCGTTACCGACCGGGCCTACATTATGGCTGATGGACGAATTTTCCGTTCCGGAGTTCCGCGCGAGTTGACAGAAGATTCCGAAGTACGACGCCTTTATCTCGGCGAGAAGTTTCGAATGTGAACGTGGCGCGCGCAAATATGCTCTAATCGAGTATAATCTCCCTGCGCGTTCAGTCGCAAAATAACAAACAAAGTGAATTGTTTTGTTAAGTAAATGTCTCTAAAACTCACTACCAGCCTCTCTCAACGTCTCGTGCTGACGCCACAATTGCGCCAGCGCATCGAGATGCTGCAGATGACTACTCTCGAGCTGACGGATTTGATTCAGCAACAGTTGCTGGAGAATCCGGTGCTCGAGGAAGTGGCATCGCAGGAAGAGGTGGGTGAGCTTGCGGAAAAGATTCTGGATCATTTGACCAGCGCCGATCCTGGCGCTGCGCCGGATCCGCCGCAGTTAGAAGCCAGCGAACCCGAACCTGGAAGTCCATCGTCGAACGGCTCCGGAGACGCGGATGTTTTAGCTCCTACTTACGCCGAGGGCGATGGCGGGGATGGTGAGGGTGGCGAAACTGTCGCTGCTGAGGCCGGTGAAGACGGCGGCGGCGACGAGATTGCCGGCGACGAATCCTCTCGTGACGCGTTTGAGGAGATCGATTTCGGTCGTGAGTTTCAGGACTACCTCGATCCCGGCTACAAGACGCAGGAGATCGAATACAAAGAAGACGCGCCGACGTTTGAACAGTTCCTGACCAGGCCACCCTCTCTTGCGGATCATCTGGAGTGGCAGCTTCACATGAGTCCGATCGAAGGCGACGTTTGCGAAGCCGCCATCAGCGTGATCGGCAACCTCGACGCCGATGGCCGGCTCAACGCTACTAACGAAGAGATTGCAGCCATGGGCAACTGGTCTGAAGAGACAGTTGAGAAGGCCCGGCAGGCGGTTATGCATCTCGACCCGGTTGGCTGTGGCGCCCGCGATGTGAAGGAATGTTTGCTGGTGCAATTAGAAGTCAAAGGCGAAACAGATCGCCTGGCGACCACGCTTATCAGCAATCACCTGGCGGACCTTCAGCAACATAAATTGCCGCATCTGGCAAAACAGATCGGCAGCGATGTCGACACTCTGCTGGCGGAGTTGCAGTTCATCCGCACGCTCGATCCGTATCCGGGACGCCGTTACTCGTCAGAAGAGCCCGTTTTGATTTCGCCCGAAATCTACATCGAGAAACTCGACGAGGGCGACGAAGAATACGTGATTTACTTTTCCGACGATGGCAGTCCGCGACTTCGCGTCAGTCAGCAATACCAGCAGATGCTTTCTAAGTCTGATGTGAGCAACGAAACCAAGAGCTTCATCCGCGAAAAGATGCGTTCGGCAGTGGACCTGCTGCGAAACATCGAGCATCGTCGCCAGACCATTTACAAGGTGGTCGAGTCGATTGTTCGCCGTCAGAAGGATTTTCTCGATCACGGCGTCCAGTCGATTAAGCCTATGATGTTGAAGGACATCGCCGAAGACATCGGCATGCACCTTTCAACCGTATCTCGCGTCGTGAATCGCAAGTATGCGCACACGCCGCAGGGCGTAATCGAGTTACGCCGGTTCTTTACCGAGGGAATGTTGAATGAAGACGGCGAAGAGATTTCGACGCGGATTATTAAGTTGAAGATCAAGAAGCTGATCGAAGAAGAAGATTCGCATAGTCCGATAACAGATGACCAGGTAGTTAAGATTTTGGTGAAAGACGGGATTAAGCTGTCGCGCAGGACCGTCGCCAAGTATCGCGATCAAATGAGCATCCCCGGTTCACGCGAACGCCGCGCCGTGGTCTAGTGAGTTTGTGAAAATCGCCCCCTACCAGTTCGCCAGGTAAAGTCGTTTCAGGCAATTATCTTTGAATTGAGCGAGGAGGGTTTATTCTGATGAAATTTGAGTACACCGGCCGTCACGTTGAAGTTTCTCCCGGAATCCGCAAGCACGTCCAGGATCATTTCAAAAAGCTCGACCACATTTTTAACGGTACCGAAGCTTCAACCCACGTCATCATCACTGTCGAAAAAAATCGTCACATCGGCGAGTTGGTCGTTTACTGGCGTGATCACACGTTGACGGCGAAAGAAGTCAACGCCGATATGTACATGGCGCTGACCCGGGCGATGGAGAAGGTTGAAAAGCAGGCGCTCAAACTCAAGAAGAAAATTATCGACCGCAAACAAGGTGCACGTCGCACTGCTGCAGTGGCGCCAAACCCTGATGGACAACTAGAGGCCAGTCCCCGTCCACCGAGAATTATTCCCGCACGCCGCTATTCAATTAAGCCGATGACCGCGGAAGAGGCAGCCCTGCAGCTGACTTCTGATCCGGATCAATTCGTTGTGTTTCGAGATGCCGATACCGAAAGAATCGGCGTGCTCTACAAAAGGAAAGACGGCAACTTCGGCCTCATTGAGCCGTAAACATCAAATACATTCGCAGACTATCGCGCGGCGAGACGCTTATCTGCTCACGGCAGAGGGCTCGCCGCGTCGCTATTAGAGTCAGCGCTTATCACGCTAAAGAGCGACGGCAGAAGTTAATCTAAGAGTCATAGTGGCAAAAAAGAAAAACCAAAAGACCGATGGCTCGCCCGAGATCGTAGTAATCACAGGTCTCAGCGGATCCGGCATGTCATCGGCAACCAATGCTTTCGAGGATCTCGGCTACTTTTGCGTAGACAATCTTCCCACCACGATGCTGCCTACGTTTGCGCGGCTGGTTACAGCTACCAGTCCGGAACAGGGAATCGAACGTGCGGCCATCGTGATAGACATACGTGAGGGCACGTTTCTCCGTGAATTTGAAAAACAACTGGCGGCGCTGAGAGCTTCGGGCCTTACTGTATACGTTCTGTTTCTCGAAGCTTCTGACGATGTACTGCAGCACAGGTTTAGTGAAACGAGACGGCCACACCCGAACGACAAGGGGCAGGGCCTTTTGCAGGCGATACGCGCGGAACGTTCGGCCATGGCGCGCGTTCGTGACGAAGCGGATCAAATCATCGATACATCCGAACATACGGTTCACACGCTGCGCAGCCATCTGCTCGAACGGTTCAGCACCGACCACAAAGGCGGACCGATGCGCGTTCAGGTCCTCAGCTTTGGTCATAAGTTTGGCAATCCTGGTGATCTTGAACTGCTTTTCGACGTTCGCCACTTGCCCAATCCGCACTTTATCCCGGACCTTAAACCGTTGTCAGGCCATGATAGTCGGGTCGTGAAATACCTAAGGGCACAGCCTGAGGTGGAAGAGACCTTGAACCGGTTTACAGATCTGCTGGATTATCTTTTGCCGCTTTACAAACGTGAGGGAAAGTCATACGTAACTGTTGGCATCGGCTGCACTGGTGGACGACACCGGTCGGTGATGGTGGCAAACGCGCTGGGAAGAAGACTGCGGCGCAGTGGGTTTGACGCGCGCGTCGTACATCGCGACGTCAGAAAATCCAATCGCCATCGATAGTCTAAGTAGACGACTAAGGTCGTAGCCGGTGGGCCATTCCAAGAGGAGTAATTCCATGAGCAGCAATCCGCAAACTCCAGGCAAGGACGAGTCTCGCAGAATTGCGGGAGTGATTGTGACGCATGGGCATCTTGCCGGAGAGTTGCTGTCGGCTGCGGAAATGATCGTCGGACCAATCTCCTTCATCACCGCTGTTTCGATTGGTTGGCACGATGACGTTGACGCCGCGCGTGACGAGGTGCAACGCGCCATCACACGCGTCTCGCAAGGTGTCGGCGTGTTGTTGTTAACGGACATGTTTGGCGGAACACCCACCAACATCGCGTCCATGTTTTTGGACGACGGCAATATCGAGGTCGTAACCGGCGTAAATCTTCCGATGGTCATAAAGCTGGCCAGCCAATCAGGCGACATCTCGCTGACGGATGCGGCGACCCGCGTTTGTGACTTAGGCCGCCAGGGAATCTATCGCGCCGGCGATTTGCTGGCGCCGCCGGAAAAAGGCGGTAGCTCGTGATGGTTGAGCGCACATTGCTGGTAACAGCGCCCCTCGGCTTGCACGCGCGTGCGGCAGCAAAATTGGTTCGAGTTGTTAGCGAGTTTGCCAGTGAAGTGCAATTGCGTCGTTTAGACAGCAGCGTGAGTGCGGACGCGAAATCAATTCTCGGCGTGCTCATGCTGGCTGCGAGCTGCGGCACGCGCCTCCATGTTTGCGCGGAAGGGGTCGATGAAGAAGCTGCCGTTAACGCGCTCGACAGTCTGTTTGCAGAGGGCTTTGGGGAAGCTATACCGGGGTCGTCCTGTTGATTGAACAACCTGAAGAGATACGTTTTCGCGGTTTGGGTGTATCTGAAGGCATCGTCATTGGCCAGGTGCTGCGGATGCACGACGGCATTCAGCACATCTACCACTGGAAAATTGACGTCGGCGAAGTGGAGTCTGAGCGGCAGCGCTTCCGCGACGCAGTTAGTTTGGCGAAGCAACAGGTGGCGGATATCAAGAGGCAAGCCGAGGCGCGACTCGGCAAAGACCACGCTTATATTTTCGATGCTCACCTCCTACTGCTTGAGGACCAGAAACTAACAGGCGATGTCGAGCGGCAAATAGTTGACGAGCACGCCAACGCCGAGTGGGCGGTCAAGGTTGTGGGTGACCGGCTTCTGTCCCTTTACTCCGAAATCAAAGACTCTTACCTGCGCGAACGCGGTTCCGATATTGAAGACGTGATGCAGCGCGTGTTGGTCGCACTAAGCGGAGTCGAGCCACAACACCGAAGCCTGTCACAGGACGCTGTAATCGTTTCGCAGGATTTGTTGCCGTCAGCCGTGGCGGAACTGGATCTCGAACATGCCCGGGCGCTCGCAACCGACAGCGGCGGCTGGACCTCGCACACTGCGATCCTTGCTAGAGGCATCGGCATTCCCGCCGTCGTGGGTCTTCGCGACTTTTATCGCCGAACGCGGACCGGCGATCAGATCATCGTCGACTCAAGCCGCAACGAAGTAATCCTCCATCCTTCAGTCTCGACGCTCAAGCAATATCAAGCGCAAACGACGACTCGAGCACAGCGACGTGCGTCCGCCGCGGTAAAAGACGCCGGACCTGTGCAGACCCAGGACGGAATTGAGATCACGTTGAGAGCTAATGTCGAACTCCCTTCAGAGTTTGACGGAGTTGTGAAGTATGGCGCGCATGGCGTCGGACTTTACCGCTCGGAGTTTTTGCTCGCGCGCCGAGGCGTAGTTAGTTCCGAAGATGATCAGCGTTTGGCCTACGAAGAGATTGCCAGGGTTGCGGGCGAGGGTGGCGCCGTCATTCGTCTTTTCGACTTGGGCGGCGAAAACCTTCGGGACCAATTTCAGGAACCAGAGAAAAACCCGGCGCTGGGCTTGCGCGCGATCCGCTATGGATTAAGTCATGAACACGTAATGCGTACGCAGGTTCGCGCGATCCTGCGCGCCGCTGCAACGGGACTGTTAAAGATCGTGCTGCCGATGGTGGCTGACGCGAATGATGTGAAGCGCGCGCAGGCGGTTATCGCGGAAGAGATCACGGCTCTCCGGAACGAGGGGACGAGGTTTAGTCCCGTTAGCGTCGGGGCGATGATCGAAGTTCCGTCGGCGGTCGTAATGGCTGAGAGCATCGCGAAGACGGTTGATTTTTTTGAGCTCGGCACGAATGACCTGGTGCAGTACACGCTGGCCGTCGATCGCGGAAACGACGAGGTTGCGGACTGGTTTCGGACGCTTCATCCAGCCGTTCTTCGCAGCATTGATCGCAGCTTGAAGGCGGCGAAAACTGCCGGAATTCCCGCCATTGTTTGTGGTGAGATGGCCTCAACGCCTGCGTATGCCGTGTTGTTGTTGGGGCTGGGAGCGACGGACTTGAGCATGACGCCCCTGGCTATCCCCCGTGTTCGTCGCACCTTGGCGGCTGTTAACTCGCAGGATGCCCGTGCCATTGCTACTGACTGTTTGGAGTGTGAGACCGCCGACGAGGTCGAAAATCTTGTGCGCCAGCGGTTCAGTAGTTTGTGGTATGATCTCTTCCCGGCGGCCAGTTTGCCGGCTCCCAGGCAAACAAAGTAACGCCTCCTTCCCAAAGATCGGCCAATCCATTCCAGAATTGCTTCTCTAGTTCTAAGAAATCCACCTTTTTGAGTGTTTATTACTAACGGCGCAACCTTTCGTTTGCGCTTGAAGTTGGTTGCCGGCGCAGTCGGCCGCGACAAAACACTTAGCACCAAAAACCAATATGAAAACCGTAAAATTTTCCGCCCCCGTATTCATTTTTATCCTGGCCAGCGCCGCCGCAGGTCAAGTCAAATCAGCCGCTGGGCCGGGCAATCCACCCGCAGTCAAGCCAACTGCCGGAAGTCAGAGTTCCGCGAAATCGAGGCGTGCACGTGTGTTGAAACAGGATCCACCGATGTCTGCCCTTACCGGGGATATCTCAGCGAAGCCGGTGCTTCAGGCTCACGCAAAAGCCGATAGCAACGGTCCCACCGAGGCAGGTCGTTTACGGCGGGCATCAACTTCCATCGAACAGAATTCTGATACCGTGGCCGCGGTTACGTCGAGCAATCGAGATTTGCCTGTAAGCAATGCGCCGTCATCCACAGTCAAGATGCTTCCTGCAGTCTCGCCTGCGCTCACGCAGCTGTATCGCGTTGGACCACTCGATGTCCTTGATATACAACTTGTCGGGAATCCTGCGCGCGAGTCCACGCTGTTTACCGTGCTTGAAGGAGGCTTACTCGAATATCCGTTGGCCGGTTCGCCTATCTCGGCGGCAGGTTTGACCACAAACGAAATTGCGAGTCTGCTTAAACAACGAATCAAGATCCTGGATAACCCGCAGTTTGTCGTGACCGTCCGCGATTACGCCAGCCATCAGGTTACCGTCACTGGATTTGTTTCTGCTCCAGGCAAGAAGACTCTGCGGCGGGAAGCAGTGCCGCTTTACGCTTTGCTGACTGAAGCGCTCGTCTTGCCGGAAGCCGCACGCGCGACTATCACCAGACAAGGACGCCCTACAATCGTCGCGGATCTAAAAGATCCAAATCATTCGGCAACACTAGTGGTCCCCAGTGACGTTATCAAGGTTTCAGGCTTACCGCCGATGCCCACCGAGTTCTTTTTTATTGGCGGCGCCATCAGTTCACCTGGACAAAAGCCCTATCACGCTGGAATTACATTGACTCAGGCTGTTCTTGCTAGTGGTGGAACATCGAGCAAAGCAGCCGAGCGGGTTCGAGTTTCACGACTTGGGGCAAATGGCAGATTGACGTCTGAGGAACACAATCTCCGGAGAATTCAAACTGGAAAAGCTGCGGATCCCGTTCTCCAAAAGGGTGACCGCATCGAAGTGCTTTCTGCCAATTAGAAAGTATCAAATGGAAACTATGAAGGGCGACTCTTGGGAGTCGCCCTTTTTTTTTGTCCAACACCAAAAACGGAGACGAGGACGCATAATGTCGCGGACGAAATCCCTCCACCTAATGCGAGGTGAACTTGGTTTAATAATCTCTGTGCGTCCTCGGTGTCCTCCGTGTCTCTGTGGTTAATCTCTTTCAGCGAAACCACTAACCACAGAGACACAGAACACGGAGACTAGACAGAGAAAACGAAACCAGAACACTAGGCGCCCAATCCTTCTGCTAACAGT
>JALZOO010000563.1 GCA_030913905.1 Acidobacteriota bacterium | reverse complement strand
AACAATGACCGCACGGGCAACAGCGTGCAGTAGAATGCGGTCTGGTTCAGGCATCTGATCCGCGCGCCGCAAATAAACGCCGCCGGGTTTGTCCTGCAAACTCTGCAAACCGCTCGTCCTTACCATCGTCTCGAGCTCTTTTTGCAGTAGCTCCAGATAAGACGTGGGATTGTCGTTGAGGATTACGAGATCGATCTTCAGTCCCTTGTAATGCAGATATTCATGACCGCGCACGATCTTGCGGGCGATCGGCAGATCCTCTGCTCGCTCGATTCGCACCACCAGAATCGGTAAGTCTCCACTAATTCCATATGCCCAAAGACTCGATTGTGCTTTCGTGTTCAATGAGAGGACGTGGGGACGGGGACGCAGCGATGCATCTGAATAAATTATCCGCGCCGCCAGACGCTGGAACAGGTGGGCTTCTTCTGCGTCGATGTTCAGATGGCTCATCTCCACCTGAGCCTTGGTCCATGCCAGCCGCAACTCGCGTTCAAACGTATTCGGATCGTGATACTTGTCGGCCAGCATCGTCGCTTCTTGACGTGAGCCGGCGACGATGGTGCTGAATGAACAGTGCACTGTTTCACCGGGTCTGATGCGTACACGCCGGCGCAGGCTGAAAACCGGATCGAGAACGGCGCCGGTAGTGTTCGACAACGGCCGGTCTTCCATAACCGCAATTGGACCGGCTGTCGTATGGCCGCGTCCCAGAAATCGGCCACGATCCGTCTCATATTGCACGGTGCCTACAGAATCGCCTTCAACCACTACGACGTGAATGCCCCAGATCTGTTCGTCCGTGCTCGATCGCTGGCGGCGGTGCGCCAGAATGGCATTCTCGGCGGCGAAGAATTCCGTCTCAATGAAGAGGTTGCTGAATGCGGGGTGGGCCGCGTCTGCCTGCGGCGACGCCAGAACAACTTCGGCGTAGCTCGTCAACTCGATTTCTCGCATGCGTTGCGAATTATTCGTCAGCGAAACGCGCCGCACCTCGGCGTTATCCTCTGCCGATACGACGATCTCCATATGCGTCGTTACGCCGTCATCGGTCCGCCAGAAATCAGCTTTGTCTTCAGAGAAGGCAACTTCATAAGACTGCGGTCGCTTGAGCACCGGCTGACGCGTGGCAGACCAGACGGCGCCGCTGCGTACGTCCCTGAGATAGATGAAAGTACCCCAGTTGTCTCGGGTGACGTCCTCGCGCCAACGCGTCACGGCATTCGCGCCGCAGTTTGAATACCCGGCGCCGGCCGTCGTAATCATCACATTGTAAGTTCCATTTGAGAGCAACTGCGTGCGCGGAGTGTCGAGGTCCGCACTCTTGTAAGTCCGGGTAATCATTCCCGGCAACGTCTGTAAGACCCGTCCAGTCAAGACCTCTTCAGCGCGTGGATGGACCGCGGTAACTCCCACTGGAATGCGTTCCTGTAATAACAACTCGGTTGCCTGCACCGTTGGGTCGGTGTGAAACCGCTTCTCAAACCTATCGTTTTGCAGCACGTTGCTGAGCGCAACCAGACTCATGCCTTGATGGTGAGCCATGAACGCGCGTATCAGAACGCTCTTTTGACCCTGTGGCAGCCGCTCAGCCGTGTAGTCGACTGATTCGTAAAATCCGTAGGTCGCCAGTGCTCCTTCTCTCTGCAAGCGCCGCAAGTTATCCAACGCGGCATCCGGATCGACCTCAGCGGCCAGCATCGTCGCGTAAGGCGCAACGACCAGATCCTCTATGAGCCCCCGCTTGAGTCCAAGTCCCGGGACACCGAATGGTCCATACTGATAGTTCAACTGAATATCGCGGGCGTTGTAGGCAGCTTCAGATACTCCCCATGGCACACCGCGCTCCTGACCGTATTCCATTTGTCTGTTGACCACAGCGCGGTATGTTTCGCCGAGGAGTGTCCCGTTGTAATTACGCATTATCAGGAGCGGCATCAGGTATTCAAACATGGTGCCAGTCCACGAGATCAGGGCCCGACCGCCATCTACCGAAGTGAGTTGACGGCCCATCCGAAACCAATGTTCCTGCTGCACGTCGCCTTTCGCGATTGCTACAAAGCTCGCAACCCGAGCTTCTGAAGCGAGCAGATCGTAGTAGGCGTTATCGGCGCGTTGAACACTGACGTTGTAGCCTATGGTGAAAAGCTTGCGCTCTCGATCAAAGAGAAACTTGAAATCCATGTCCTCCTTGATCTGTTCGGCAGTTTGCGAGAGGCGGCTGAATCGCGACAAAAGATCCGCGGCGGCCCTCGCCGCTTGTTCGAGTGCGGCGGTCAACTGATTCAGACCTTGATCGGATTCACTCGTAAACTCTGTCCGCAACGCGGCTAATTGAACCAGCGCGCTATCGCACACCTCCGGCAGCTCGCCGATTTGAGGAATTCTATTAAGAAGGCTTAAAAGCGGCTGCCAGGGGTTTCCCTCCTCAGCGTCGTTGGGGTCTTGTCTTACCTGGACGCTTGACAACAATCCCACCCATGGCACGAGCGTCTCCGCATCACGGCGAGCGGACTCGGTCTGGTGCTGGAGCGCGCCAACCCACCACCGTAATTCCTTGAAATTTACTTCTCCGTGCTCAT
>JALZOO010000548.1 GCA_030913905.1 Acidobacteriota bacterium | reverse complement strand
AGGCACCGCAGGGAACGCGGGCGCTATCGCCCGCATTGAGCGCTAAGTTCTCACGGACCGCAGGTGCCATCAGTGCTTACCGCCGACCGTTTTGACTCTTCCAATCGATTCACGATTCACGATTTACGATTCACGACTTCTGGCCACGCCCTCGGAAAGCTCGTCATCACTGTCTGAGGTGGGCCGTAGATCGAGTAACCCTGAAAAGAGTTCGCTGTTCGAGCCCCAAGCTCACAGTTCCTCTCATCCTTCATCCTTCTGCCTTCATGCTCCGCCCTTACAAAAACCATTGACATTGCTTGCTAGTTTTGATAACTAGCGCCGATCCATAAGGTTTTGGGCTCACCGATCCTCAGATCCCTAAACTCAAAACCCTCATAGGTCCGCAACAACAGAAGAGACCACGTCGAGCGAGCCGGGTGGAGTTTTCACGGCCGGAGCTCGTCAGGCATCGCAAATTCTCACGAGTTCCAACGAACACTGAACCTACAAACAGAGTTCGCGACTCCCAACCTTTTCTCGCCGAAGCGTGAAACGTACACCTCGGCGTAGCAAACCATGATAGGAGGAAGACCATGCGTACTTTGAAACGCGGCGGTTCTTACGGGCTGCTGTTTGTGGCGTTGTGTATTGGGCTTGGCGTTCTTGCCCGAGTATCTATTTCGACGCGGGGTCAGCAACCCAGCCCACCGCCTTCGAGTGGGCAGCAGTCGTCCGACTATTCGAAGCTCCTGAACGACTGGCGTGTTTCCATGGCGCAGGTTCCTCTGCCGAAGCAGGGCTGTTTTCAGTCCTCCTATCCGAGCAGGGAGTGGCAGGAGGTTACCTGCACAACTGGGCCGGACTATCCGATGCCGCCGCGACGCGGGCCCCGGCCCCTCGTTGTGGGCAATGGCGACGACATCGCGGCCCAGGCGCCGTCTGGTTTCATATCCACTGCGATCGGGTCTTTCGACACCCTCACCAATGTGACGAGCGAGAGTGGACCGATTGGCAATACAGGTCCATCGATCGCTAACGCGTATACGCTCCAACTCAACACCAACTTCTTCGCGAGCACGGCCTGTGCCGGTTCTCCTAACGCGGGGTGCCAGGGCTGGGAACAGTTCGTGTTCGAGAACAACGGTACTACGGGCCGCGCCTTCATTCAGTACTGGCTGATCAAATACAACGCAACTTGCCCCGCGGGCGCGAGTTGGAACCAGTTCTCATTCACCGGCTCAACTGACATCTACTGCTGGAAGAACAACACCGGTGGGGTGGTGGCCGTGCCTAACCAGCCGATTACGAACCTGGGGCAACTGAGCCTCAGCGGCGCAGTTACTGCGACTAGCGATACTGTCACCTTAGCGGACGGTGCCACTCTCTATGCGAGGAACGGTGACAATGCCGTGAATTTAGCGGCCGGTTGGAACATCGCCGAATTCAACATATTCGGCGACGGCGGCAACAGCGCTGGCGGAGGCATGGCGAGCTTTAACAGCGGAGCAGACATCGTGGCGAGAACGAGGATTATCTCCGGAAGTAGTGCTCCTCCGCCTTGCGTGGCGCAAGGTTTCACTGCGGAGACTAATAACCTCAGCTTCGGGCCAACCGCTCCAGGCGCGTCGGCGCCAGGGCCGGCAGTCATATTCAGGGAGAGCACGGCCGGGGGTGCTACGTCGAACTGCGCGGCCGCAATTTCTGTGGGCGACACTCATCTGCAAACCTTCGGCGGCTTGTTCTACGACTTCCAGGCGTCGGGCGACTTTGTGCTCGCGCAAGTGGATAAGGACTTCGTCGTTCAGACGCGGCAAAAATCGGGAGCGCCGACATGGCCGGACGCCTCGGTTAATAGTGCGGTCGCGACACGAATGGGCAACGACAAGGTCGCCATTTGTTTGCCGGGACGGCTCGATGTCAATGGAGCGAACGCCGAATTGGGCGACGGCAAGTCTCTTTCCACGCCCGAGGGTGTCGTTATCTGGCGCAGAGGCAACGTCTACTTCATCATCGGCCAGACCGGCGATTCCGTGCGCGCCACAATTAACCCGACCTGGATCGACGTCTCGGTCGGACTCGGACGCTGGCCAGCCAATGTAACCGGTCTCCTCGCCAACGTCGGCGGAGACGTTAACAAGATCGCGGCGCGCGACGGAACGGTGCTGACGAACGCGTTCAACTTCGAAGATCTCTACAACCGTTATGGCGAAAGCTGGCGCGTCCCGCGAGGTGAGTCGCTATTGTCGGCGTGCGGGGACAACGTTGAACGCGGCAATCCTCGAAGACCGTTCTACGCGAAGGATCTCGATCCGCAGGTGGCCGAACGTACGCGAGCGGTTTGCGTAGCAGCGGGTGTGAAAGCGGGACCGCTCCTCGACGCCTGCACACTCGACGTTGCGGTAATTGGCAACGACGCGGCGGCCAAAGTTTTTGTTGGCATGCATGATCCACTCGCCGTAGGAAACATTGTCGGGACTTCCGATGGAAGGGGCTCAGGATTCAGATGGTGGTGGCTGTTGTTACTTTTGCTAATCTTAATCGCGTTCATTCTGTGGCTGCTTCGGCGGAAGAGGCCGACGACTCCATGATTTCTCGCGATGAGGGGCGGCAAATTGTTTAAGCCGTAACATGCGGAGGGGAACGAGCCGCATCAATTAGGTAGATCGTTGCCTAACTCTGCGCGGCGCCCGCCACCTGTCACATCTAAGGCGCGCGCTCCGCCCCAGTGGAACGCTTGTGCCATGAGGGCTAAACGCGGGCCGTTGAACTTCTGCGATCGATTCACGATTCACGATTCACGATTCGCCGGCGTTCAAGGTCCGAAGGACCGTTATTAAATAGCCACGACCGTTAGGTCGTGGATCATTGT
>JALZOO010000530.1 GCA_030913905.1 Acidobacteriota bacterium | reverse complement strand
GAGTTGCTCTGGAGGATTAAGACAGGCCGCGTTCCGGCTTGTTCGGAACCGCGAATAGGATTGAGCTCCGCAAGCCAAATCTCACCGCGCTTAACTGTCATTCAGCATCCTCAGCCGCTAGACCTCTTTGGTAATCTTCGAGGCCCTCTTCTGCTAAGTTTCTATCTTCTTCGGCAAATTCTGCATAGAGTGCCGCCAGTTGGGCATCATCGAGCTCGGGCGTAGAAGCAAAGGCTCGACGAATAATTTCAGATGCAACCTCGCGCTTTTCCGGCTCAGGTAGAAGATCGAAAGACCGCAGAAGTTCCTCGCCGGTAGTACTCATTATTTCTCCTTGGGCAAATATTCTACGCCCGATGGTTCAAATTTATCAAAACACAGGTTAGCAACTTCGTTCAAGAGAGTGGAGATGTGGGCCGAAACAAGGTGCGCCTGATTACGGCGATCCACTATAATCGAAAACGAATTTACATTCGTGCAGTGCTCACTCACGAAGAATACAACAGAGGGAGTTGGAAGGAATGAATTATGCAGAACCTCGACGTCCCTAAGACGACTGTCGCATGGTCGTCGCTGGCGGGAAGTGTTTTTGTGCCTCATTCAGAAGATGAGTACCGCAAGCTTGTGGCATTGTTGGATAACCTTATTGATGAAGTAGGTGAAGACGAATCACACCCACTAGCTTCCTTAATGGAGATTGTGGGCGTCTTGATTGAGAATTACGAAGACCAGCGCGTGCCTGAACTGACGGCAAAGTGACTACCTGCCGGACAGTTACCAATCGTTAATCATGCCTGTCGGAACCGCCTTTCACGAACGAACCTTTCAACTATGCGAGAGCTTGAGCTATCGCGAGTGGTCTGGGTATTACGCCGTAAGTTCTTACGAGCCGCATCATGAACATGAGTACAACGCGATTCGTAACGCCGCGGCGCTGATTGATATTTCGCCGTTGTTCAAATACCGATTAACCGGCCGTGATGCCACCAAACTTGTCGATCGCATCATCACGCGCGACATGCGCAAAGTTTCGGTGGGCCAGGTGATTTACACGCCATGGTGTGACGAACAGGGAAAAGTTATTGACGACGGCACCGTGTCGCGGCTGGAGGAGAATACTTATCGCTGGACAGCTGCCGATCCGAGTCTCCGCTGGTTTACTCAGAATGCCGGCGGAATGGACGTAAAGATTGAAGACATTTCGGAAAGCGTTGCGGCTCTGGCGCTCCAAGGCCCAACTTCCGGACGACTATTAAAGAGTCTGGTTCAGGATGCCGATATCGCGAACCTGAAATATTTTCGAGTAACGACCGGCACGATCGCTGGCGTTTCTGTAGAAATTTCGCGCACCGGATACACAGGCGATTTGGGTTACGAGATTTGGGTGCCGAGTGAGCAGGCTGTGAAGGTTTGGGATGCGCTGATGGACGTGGGCCGTGCTTTTGATATCCATCCGGCGGGGATGCTGGCCCTCGATGTGTCGCGCATTGAAGCCGGCTTGTTGCTGATCGATGTTGATTTCAATAGCAGCAAGAAGGCGCTCATTGACGAACAAAAATATTCGCCGTTTGAAATGGGTCTGGGTCGTCTTGTGCATATCGACAAGAACCGTTTTGTGGGCCAGGCGGCTTTGCTCGCCGAGAAGAAGCGAGGAGCGGCGCGCGAGATTGTTGGACTCGAGATCGATTGGCCAGAAGTCGAAGCGCTGTACGAAACGGTTGGTTTGCCTCCAGCAATCTCTCCAATTGCTTCTCGAGTTGCAGTACCGGTATTTAAGAATGGCGCTCAGGTAGGGAAGGCAACGTCCAGCACCTGGTCACCTACGTTGAAAAGAATGATTGCGCTGGCAACAGTGCGCCGCGAATATTCGAAGCCAGGTTCCAAACTTCAATTTGAGATCACTGTGGAAGCGAAACGCCATCGCGTGGGAGCGACTGTAGTAAAGACGCCTTTCTTCAATCCCAAACGTAAGACGGCAACGCCGGTTGTTTAAGCGCCGCAGGCGCGGCAGTCAGTAGCTTTCCCTTGAATAATTCAAGCTGCAGCAGCTTCTGGTCAGGAAGGTGGGCTTGCCCCGCTCTTAGTTTCTAAAGTCAGCGGGGGCAGGCCCCCTTCCCAACCTGGAGACTCTCGGGCTTGAGAGTTTTCTGAATTCGACTTATGAAACCCGGTCTCAAACAGGTCGTCGATAGTTACAATCCCAATGCGCCGCTTGAGAAGGCGTCAACGATTCCCGCCTCCTGGTACGTCAGCGAACAGCTTTACCGACTCGAGTTACAAACCGTCTTTACAGATTCGTGGCAAATGCTTTGTCGCGCTGATCAGGTAGAAACACCCGGACAATATGTAACCGGCGAGATTGCGGACGAACCGATCGTGGTGGTCCGTGGCAACGACAACCAACTGCGCGGCTTTTTCAATGTCTGCCGTCATCACGCTGCTGCCGTCATGACCGAACCAGAAGGAACGGCCCATCAGCTCCGCTGCCCCTATCATGGCTGGACCTATTCGCTTGAAGGCCAACTGAAAGGTATGCCCGACTTCGCC
>JALZOO010000527.1 GCA_030913905.1 Acidobacteriota bacterium | reverse complement strand
ACGCTTTCATCTCATAAAACTCCTCACTCACCCGAGTAAGTTACAGCATCTTCCATAAAAACAAAACGGCATGGTGCTTCGTCGCCGGATACTGTGAGGGGGAATAGTGCGACTTTGGTTGGCTAAGGGTGGTGGAAAAGAATCTGAAACGCGGAAGACGACCAAGTGTAACCGCCAGCTGACCAAACCCCTTCAGTTCAAGTTGTCTAATTGCAGTCCGACCGGTTCGGCGCCCGCGCCTTTCAAGGCGTCCATCACTCTTGCGACTTCACCATAAGGGGTGGAACGCGGCGCTTTTATGAATACGGTTTTCTCGATTCGATACTCCTCCGGCACGTCGAGACGGGAGATCATCTCAGTTCGGTAAACATGATTCGTCTTCCGCTTCTGGAAGACCGAAACCAGCGCTTGCCCAAGCTTTGATGAGTCATCGACGGTACCCATATCAGTAAGATCATTAAGTTTTAGGGACCCATCGGGCTCGATTGTTACCACGAGCGTATGGGTACCCGCCAGAAGTTCCAGGTCCCTGTCAGGTTGAGCAGGAAGTTTGGCGGCGAAACTGTGTGGTTTGAGCGGAGCTGCGATCATGAAGATAATCAACACGACCAGCAGCACATCGATTAATGGCGTCACGTTGATGAAAGGCTTACCTGATGATTGTGACATCGCTATCTCCATGCGAATGCAGTTGCGATTATTTGGACGCGGTAGATAGCTAAATGTTCCAGGTAATTATTGTTGATCGAATAACAGTGGAAAAAACTTGCCTTCCATTTTCTGGTTTCTGCGGATAACCGGCACGCCCTCCAACGGGGGGTCGTCAGAATCAGAGAAAACGCCATCACGAAATACATTGATTACCGTAGCCCTGCGTGGATGATCCGTGTGATTTTCAAAAGAGCCATGCACCATTAACGGGTGGTGAAAGGACGCTTCGCCCTTCTTCAGCTCGATAGCTAAGGGCTTAAAGTTCTTCCTTTGCTCGTAACTTAACACCCCTTGAATCGCATTCATGTTGTTGGCGAGTCCTGTAACGGGAAGTAAATTCCACCGGTGACTTTCGGGCACATAGTGAACGCAGCCGTTCTCGCGTGTTGAATCGTCGAGTCCAATCCAGCAGGAGAGATGGGCCATCGGCTTAGTGCGGGTCCAATACGAGTAATCCTGATGCCACGCCACGACGCCGCCATGATGCGCGGGCTTGTAGAAAATCTGATCATGCCAGAAGCGGACTGCGCCGCCGAGAAGCTGAGAGGCGGGCACGAGGAACGCCGGGTTCCACAACAGATCATGAAAGCCCGGTTTCGTTCGCCAGGCGCCTAAGGCGTGGAAAAGAATACGGGACGGAGCGGTGGATTCATTCGTGTGGTATTCGTAAAAGAGTTGACGAGGTGCACTCTGCGGGTTAAGGAGTTGCTCCAGTTCGTTTCTGAGGACTGCGACCTGGGACTCACTTAGCACCCGAATCCCAGCGAGGTAACCTTGCGCTTTATAGAATTCGACTTGGTCATGTGTTAGTCGAAATGCATCCTGTTCGTGTCTGCTGACCTTAACAAACAGGTCGCCAACCGGTCGATGATAACCCGCCAGGTCTTCAATCATGAGGGTCTCAAGATTGTTCGGTAACTGCCAGCGAACATGGCGTCGTCACACTGAGCAATTTTGTTTTCCGGCTATTTCACGTTCCTGATACCGTCAATCACCACCCGCGCTACTGTTGGAATGATATCGCGCTCGTTAGCGTGGTCTGTGGTGAAGGTGACCAGTACAAACTTTTCGCCCGTTGGCAGCTCGATATATGCAGCATCGTGGCGAGTGGTGCTTGTCCAACCGGCTTTGGCCCAGTATTTAGCGCCCGCGGGCAATGCGACACCGGTGAATCCAGTATCCTGGCTATCACCATCAGTCGTCTTCTTTGCCTGATCTCGTTTCAGCAATTCCATCATCTGAAGACTTCGCGCAGGTATCACTGCTTTGCCGGTGACAATCTCCGCTAACAGGCGCGCTGTTGCGTCAGTGGTGAGCTTGTTCCGGTTCTCGCCGTTCGGACCACGCGACACGCGCTCCCGTCCATAAGCATCTTCGCAAAATGTCTTCTGGTTTACGTTAATGTTGGTGTAACCCAGCGACGAGAAATAGCGGTTCACTGCGTTTCGCTTCTGCTGCCAGTCAGCCATTTCCTCAGGCGGAAGTTCGTAGCCTCCGGTCGTGTGCGTAAGCACATCAACGACGTACTGCGTCGCCTCGTTGGACGAATCAACGATCATGTCTTTTACTGCGCGGCGCAGCTCGGCCGTCTCCTCTATCTTCTTGTCCTCAAGCCAACGATGGGTGGCCACCAGAAAAAAGAGTTTGACGACACTGGCCGGATAGATCCTCTCGTTGCCATGGTAGCTTGCCGCCATCGGGCGCTGCGCATCCCGAAGGTCAATCAATGTAATTGAAAGTTGATTCTCGGCCAGCTTCTTCGCGGCAAATTTTTCGAGAGTCGTCTTGGCGGCTTCATTAACCAGATTCTGAAGCGTAGCCGGCGGTTTCTCACTTGACTGCGTCTGCGCGGAACCAGGCGCGATTGCGAAAGAGAAGTAAAGACAAGTGATGACGAACAACGCGGTAGTTTTTCTGTTCATGATAGTGAATGTCGCAAGATCGAAATGATTGTTTAAGCGAGCGAGATAGATTATAAGGCAGCGAATGAAAAAAGTATCAGAAGCGGAGCTGGTCAGGGGCATACGTCAATGGGACGTGGTAGGGATTGTAATCAACGGCATTATCGGCGCAGGCATTTTCGTGCTTCCGGCAAAGTCATTCAACCTCATCGGAAACTACAGCCTCATCGCCTTCGTGGTCTGCGCGTTTGTGACGCTGTTGATTATCCTCTGCTTTGCGGAGGTCAGTAGCCGGTTTACTGAAACTGGTGGGCCATACCTTTACGCTCGCGAAGCTTTTGGGCCGGCAGTCGGCTTCGAAGTCGGCTGGCTGAATTGGATTGCCCGCGTTAGTGCATATGCCACCAACTGCAACCTTCTGGTTGTCTACCTCAGCTTCTTCTGGCCTGCTGCCGCCAGCGGCTTATGGCGGGCAGTGGTCATCACGACAATTGCCGTGGCACTAACTGCCATAAATGTCATCGGCGTGCGCGATGCTGCAATCACCAGCAACGTGTTCACCCTCGCAAAACTCATCCCTTTAGTTTTATTCATCGGAATCGGATTTTTCTTCATCGCGCCGGCAAATTTCACGTTAGGCGTCAGGCCGTCTTACGGTTCTTTTTCCACCGCAGTACTGCTGCTGGTTTACGCCTTTACCGGGTTTGAGAACGCCACCGTTCCGGCGGGAGAAGTTATGAATCCCCGACGCAACATGCCATTCGCGATCCTGATTGGTCTGGCCATCGTTACCGTCTTCTATCTATCCATCCAGGCTGTATCGCTTGGCACGCTGCCAAACCTGGGAGGCACGGAACGCCCTCTAGCCGAGGCGGCCAGCCAGTTTCTTGGCCCAATCGGGGCATCGATAATCGCCGTTGGTGCGATCGTCTCAGTCCTCGGTAACCTGAATGCAAACATACTGACATCCCCGCGAATACTGTTCGCTATGTCAGACCGCCAGGAACTTCCTCGAGCGTTGTCCGCGGTTCATAATCGATTTCGTACTCCCTACGTTGCAATTCTGGTCACGGCAGGCTTGATGCTGGCGCTAACACTCTCAAGCTCACTAATCTACGCGCTGACAGTTAGCACAATCGCGCGGCTGCTCGCTTACGCTGCGACTTGTATCGCTCTGCCGAGGCTACGCTACAAAGCAAACGCACCACCGGCACTTTTGAAAATCCCGGGAGGGATAGTGATCAGCGTTGTGGCTGTGGTGCTTTCTGTGTGGCTGCTCTCCAACAGCACAATGATGGAAGCTCGCGACGCCGCGATCGCGGCGGTGATAGGAATTTTGATATTTTTCGGGTACCAGCTGATGAAACGAAGGGCCAACTGAAAGGGATCGTCGCGTTTGAGTTTATGTAACAGAATTCTGTAGGTAGTCCGCCGCGGACTCGGAATCGTTTTGTAGGGGCCAACGACAACTTTTTAATGTTCAGCGAAGAGTGATAAGATTCGCACTCTGCTCGTTGTTACATTAATTCCCTCGCAAAAATCAAAAAGGAGAAACTATGAAACATGGAAGTGTGTTCTTGATCCTCCTTCTGCTGGTTTTCGTTTCATGCACATCACCTCAGCAGCAAGCCACCAAACCAACACCATCCTCAGAACCATCCCCAGAACTCTCGGGAACCTACATCTTCCAAAGAAAGCCAGATAACCGAAGCTCGCCAAATGGCCCCGAGTCAGGAGACATCAAGATTGTCGAAGGGGAAATTTCGGGCTTGATCGTCCAGAAAGGGCCTGTGAAGCAAGGACCCTCAGAAAAGGATCCCACTAAGACGCTCTACACCGGCAGTTACTCTCTAATCAATGGCGGTGAGATCTCAGCAATCGACAAAGACGGTGTTCACAAAGACGGCCGGACGCTGCTCCTGGTTTCGATCTCGCAACCGGATACGCCGTTTGACGATACCGAGGTTTTACAGATTGCGATGGATATGCCGGAAGGTGCTCTCTTCGGGTCCTTCACCAAAGCAGGCGGCACTGTTATTCGAATTGGAGGTACTGGTAAACAGACCGCCAGCACAGATGCTTTGCTCGGTGAATTTCGTGTCGACCCCGCGACAAAAAAGGGTCGAATCATACCGGCGGTAGAAATCAAGAGCGATGGCGGGCCGATAACGATACCGGTCAAGAACTTCGTAGCATTTATAGAGAAACCAAACCCTGAGGAAAGAAACCGTAAACCTTAACGCAACCGGGCTCGCCGTCTCCCCGGGATGCGAAGCTGATGTATTCGGTCGAGTACAGCGTTGGTCAGAATTCCAATTTCTTCGCGGTTGTAATTCGCAGCACGAAAAGCGTCGCTTATTTGCCGCCTGCTCAAGCGCGAAAGCCAACCACCCATCCAGCGCGCATCTGCGACGGTGATGTTTTCAAAAATGTTCCCCATCTTGCCTTTGTAGCGGAACTTGACTCGGTTTCCCTCGACGCCTTCGACGAACTTCGCTTTTTCGTAGTCTTCAGGATTGTTACGGCTGCGCGTGATGGTCCAAAGCACCGGCAGGCCACCAGTTTTCCCGAAGGTGGCGCCAAGGTCGCTGACGACGTAGCGCAGCCTGTTCGTTCCCTTCACCTGAATGATTTCATTGTTCGAATCTTTGATGTCCCAATTTTCCAGGAACAGCATCATGATCTTGAGGCCCTGGAACGGACGCTTCCCGACAAACGGATTTGCGTCCCACTTCCATTCGCCAACTCGCTTTTCGTTGTCTGGTCTCGCTTCAAGTCTTACATCTTCAAATGTCCCCTTGCCAGGAATGGTCAGTCGCGGTACCAGATAATTAATCTCGGTTTCATATCCGACGGCCCACAGCAATCGAACCGCGGCTGTTTCCGACTGGGCTTCCTTCCCAATCTTCGCTACCCATTCGCGTCCGGCAGCGTCGCGTATTCGATACTTTGTTCCGGAGTAGCCGCCCTTATCTTCCTCAAGGAACGTGATCAGGCGCAGGTCTGGTTGCATCGACGCACCACCTGGTCCCAGGTAGAGGTTGCGCGAATCAATGTTCGCCGGAGTTGCCCATAAAACGGGTACACCGCGCGGAATTGTTTTGTCCTTCTTTGATTGGGCCTCGGCGGCAGAAAAACAAATTGCCACCAGCAAGACTGCCAGCGCAATAGCGTGTCTACATGGTTTGTTTCTTTGCATCTCACATACTCCATTCAAACAGTGCGGGCCATCCGAGTCTCAGCACGGAACAACGGGGAATTTCGCGGGAGAGAAAGCTGGAATTCGTAGAGGGGTTTGCGCGAAAGCATCTTACAAGGTAGATAGCGAACCTGCAAACCAAGGGGCGGATAGTGGTCCAATGCATCGACTTTTGGGCACACAAATACAGAACCGGGAGCGGTAGCGACCGGGTCAGCCGGTATCACATTCAACGCCCAATGTTGCCCGAACCTAAACGTCGCGTGCCTGTGGTGTGACGACCCGGTCGCTACCGCTCCCGGTTCCGTATTCGTCGACCCACAAGGAAGAGGGTTCGTATTCGCCATTAATCACATCCGTTAACAGCGTAATGTATGATTGTCCCCAGCCGTCAACTGAGGAGTAGCGAGATAATTGGATTCGATCATCTCAAATCTGCAGGCCATCGTTGGGCGCGAAAATGTGCTATCGCGACCCGATGAGTTGCTCGTTTACGAGTGTGACGGACTGCCCCAGCACAAACATCCTCCGCGGGCCGTAGTCTTCCCTTCTTCCACGGAGGAGACGGCGGCAGTCATGCGCGAACTTGCTCGCGCTGGTGTTGCGTTCACACCGCGAGGGGCAGGCACAGGTTTGTCCGGCGGAGCATTGGCACTAAACCGGGGCGTGGTAATCGAGCTGGCGCGAATGCGCAAAGTCTTGAAGATAGATGAAGAGAACCTCATCGCTGTGGTCCAAACGGGCGTCGTTAATCTGCATGTATCGCGCGCCGTGGCCCACCTTGGTCTTCATTACGTTCCCGATCCATCAAGCCAGCCGACCTGCACCATCGGCGGTAACATCGCTGAGAACGCCGGCGGAATACATTGTCTGAAATACGGCACCACGACCGATCATGTCCTTGGCGCACGTGTCGTGCTCGCGGGCGGCGATGTGATCGATTTGGGCGGCGCCGGAACAGAAAAACCTGGTTATGACCTGCTGGGAACTTTTATCGGTTCGGAAGGCACGTTTGGAATTGCGACCGAGGCAACGTTGCGGCTGGTGCCGACACCGCCCGCTGTCCGCACTTTGCTCGCGGAGTTTGAAGACGTCGACAACGCCAGTCATGCGGTTTCAGCGATCATTGCTGCGGGCGTGATGCCTGCGGCGCTCGAGATGATGGACCGCGAGATCATCCGCGCCGTCGAGGCCAGCGTGTTTGCCGCCGGCCTTTCGCTTGATATCGCAGCCGCGCTGCTAATAGAGCTCGACGGACTCGAAGCCGGAATCGAGGACGAAGCCGATCGCGTGAAAGCCATTTGCCTCAACTACGGCGCACGGAGCTGCCGCTCGGCTGAGGATGAAACAGAACGCCGACGACTTTGGGCGGCCCGCAAGAGTGCGTTCGGAGCGATCAGCCGCATATCTCCCGACTCAATGATCCAGGATGCAGTGGTGCCGCGTTCACGTCTTCCGGAAGTACTCGCAGACGCGTATCGCATTTCTGCGAAGTATCAGTTGCGCCTGGCAAACGTTTTCCACGCCGGGGACGGAAACCTCCACCCGCTGATCTGTTTTGATTCGCGATTTCCGGAACAGGTTCACAGCGTAAAAGAGGCCGGACGCGAGTTGATGGAAACGTGCGTGCGCGCCGGCGGCAGCATCACTGGCGAGCACGGTGTCGGTTTCGACAAGCGCGAGTTGTTGTCGCTGGTCTTTTCGGCAGCCGACATGGACGCAATGTTAAGCGTGCGTGCCGCTTTTGATCCGACCGGGTTGTGTAATCCGGGGAAGATAATCCCGATGCTGCGCGGCTGCGGAGAAGCTCGTGCGGTCGTCCCGGCAACCCCAGCAATAGCGCAAGACGGTGATTTGCCGGGAGCGCGGGCGCCTCGCCCGCAAATGCAATCCCACAACAGCCACGGACGAGCTCCCCTCGCCTCATTCGATCAGGACTTGGCCGGCCAACGACTGGGCCAGCTTGTGGGGGTCAATAACGTTTCCGCGTGCGTTCCGCTGCCCCAGCTCACCGTCACACCGGAATCCATCGAACAGCTATGCGAAGTAATGAAGCTTGCGTCGAGCGAGAGTTGGGCAGTGGTACCCGCGGGCGCAGCTACATGGCTTGACGCCGGTAATCCGATCGAGCGAATAGACATCATTGTCAGCACCCGAAAATTGAACAGGATTATCGAACATGAGCCAGCGGATCTCGTGGCCATAACCGAAGCGGGCGTTACGCTGGGAGACTTTAATAACGAACTCGCGATCAGGGGGCAGTGGTTGCCGCTCGATTCCCCAGACGACGGCCGCGCAACCATCGGGGGTGTCGTGGCGACGGGAATGGGCGGCGCACAGCAGCTTGGTTATGGCCCACCGCGGCGGCATGTCATTGGAATGAAGGTGGTGCTCGCGGACGGAACGTTGATCAAAGTCGGTGGGCGTGTAGTCAAAAATGTTGCCGGTTATGATCTCTGCAAACTGTTCACCGGAAGTTATGGAACCTTAGGCGTGATCGCCGAGGTCAACTTCAAGCTGCGGCCATTACCGTTTGAAACCAGGACGCTGCTTGCGTGGGGTGAACGTGACGCCTTGCTTAAAGTCGCTCAACGTGTGATGAACGCTCGACTGTTTCCTGTTGCGGTCGAGCTAGTTTCTCCTCGTTTCGCTGTCGAGGCTGAACTGGCTGAAGGAAAGCATAACTTGCTTCTGCTAAGATTTGCCGGATCTTCGACTGCCGTTATGCACCAAACCCAAGTTGCCGGAGGGATAGTCGGGGATGGTACACGTGGTTCTCTTGTGTCGGATGATGCGAAGCTATGGCGCAATCTGGCGGCCGTGCCGATAAAATTTCCGCAAGAACTCGCTTGCAGAGTTGGTGTGCGTCCTGCTGATGTGGCCGGCTATCTCAAGAAACTTGATGAAAGCGATTACGCTTCTGAATTCATGTGGCACGCCGGGATTGGCGACGGCCGGATTCGGCTCATTGATCCGACAAAGCGAACAGACGATGAATCGATCACCCTTGTTCAGTCGTTAAGGGCTGAAGCCGAAACATTAGGCGGCGCACTTATGATCGAGAATGCTTCTCCTGAAATCAAAAGCCGCGTCAACGCGTTTGGCTCATTTGGCGATTCAGCCGCAATGATGGCAAGAATCAAAAGGCAATTGGATCCGAACCAGATCTATTCGCCGGGAAGATTTGAGTAGGACAGGCATTCCTGCCTGTCTATTCTGTTTCGAAGCTGACGTCGCGCCACACAAATACGGAACCCCGACGCGTCGGGGTAGCGACCGGGTAGTAGTTGATTTCAAGGCTCAGTACAAGTCACGGTTGTGTGTGGCAAGACCTGACCCGGTCGCTACCGCTCCCGGTTCCGTATTTGTCGGTGCTTTATTAAGTGGCCAGTACTCGCT
>JALZOO010000516.1 GCA_030913905.1 Acidobacteriota bacterium | reverse complement strand
AGCGGTTTCGATATCAACTGAAAGGTGAAACAAAATGAGCACTATGATGGACAAGCAAGCGGATCTTGCCGGCCCGGGTATCGGTAATTATGACGAGCTGGAAAAGGTCCTACCCCAGGACTACAACTCTCTGCTGAATCCGAAGAACACGCAGCGAGCCATTACATTAGTAAAGCGGTATATCGAGGACAATCTCTGCCGTGAACTCAACCTGATCCGCGTTGAGGTCCCGTTGATCGTTGACGTGGAAAGCGGGGTGAACGATTACCTTGATCGCGACGGCTCACGCACTCCAGTAGAGTTCCATATTTCTAACGACCATGACAAACACCCGCTTGATGCTCAAGTAGTACAGGCCGCGACAAAATGGAAACGCGTCGCGCTGAAGCAGTTTGGAATGAAGGCTGGCGAGGGCCTCATCACAGACATGCGCGCGGTACGCAAGGATTATTTTCTTGATCACGATCACAGCGCCTATGTTGACCAATGGGATTGGGAGAAGTCAATCAGAGCCGACCAACGTAATTTGGAATACCTGACGAGGACAGTCGAGAGCATCTGGAAAGTCATCAAGGGCGCCGAGACCTTCATTCAGAGCCTCTTCCCGCAACTGAAGACAGACAAGTATTCCAGGTTGCCTGAAAAGCTGACGTTCCTCCATGCTGAGGACTTGCTTGAAACGTATCCCGACCTGCCGCGGAAAGCCCGGGAGACAGCAATCCTGCAGGAGTATCCGGCGGTGTTCATCTATGGCATTGGCTGGGTACTCAAGGACGGTTACCCCCATGAGATGCGAGCCGCGGATTACGATGACTGGGCAACCGAGACAAGTTCCAGTACCGGCACCAAATTCCACGGACTGAATGGCGACATTCTCGTTTGGAATCCGGTCACCAAGCGCCGCCACGAACTGAGTTCCATGGGTATCCGCGTTAACGCTGCGACTCTAAAACAGCAACTGGAGATCACCGGCCAACTTGATTTTCTCAATCTGCCGTATCACCAGGCGGTCATGAACAACGACGTGCCGCTCAGCATTGGTGGCGGCATTGGCCAATCGCGCACCGTTATGCTTTTGCTCCGGAAAGCACATCTCGGCGAAGTCAGCGTTAGCGTTTGGCCGAAGAGACTGAAAGAAATCTGCCAGAAAAAGAATATCCAGGTGCTGGAGTAGCAGGTGTGTTTTTCATGATCAAACCTGTCGCGCCAGCTCATTCTATTGATGCGAATGTAAACAGTCCGGCGTTTTGCGCTAGTTATGACTGACTCAAACGAGCCGACCATCCTCTGCATTGCCAGTTTCTTCAAGGGCAACGATTTCATCCGCGAATGTAAGCGGCAGGGCGAGCGCGTTGTGCTGCTAACGAGAGAAAAGCTTCTCGCGGCCGACTGGGCTCGTGAGTCGCTCGACGATCTCATTGCCATTCCGGGGAAGACGAGTGTTCAGTCTTACCTGGCGGCAGCGAGTCACGTCGCGCGTCGCTGGCGAGTGTCGCGCGTGGTAGCGCTCGAAGAGTATGACATCGTCACAGCGGCGCAGATACGCGAACACCTTTCTGTGCCCGGAATGGGCACTACCACCGCGCGCTGCTTTCAAGACAAGTTGGCAATGCGTGCCAAAGCCCGCGATGCAGGTATTACTCAAGCAGAGTTTGTCCCTGTGTTCAACTTCGAGGTGGTTGATGAATTCATGAAGCGGATCTCTCCGCCGTGGATGCTGAAACCCCGCATTGGCGCCTCTTCGATGGGCATCAAAAAACTCCACAAGCCGGAAGACGTGTGGCGCGCAATTGCCGATCTCGATGCGCGCGAGGCGTTCCATGAGAAGTCTAGTTTTCATCTGCTTGAACGCTATATTCCCGGCGACGTGTATCACGTCGATTCGTTGGTGGAGGGAGGCAAGGTACTTTTCGCTGGCGTCGAACATTACGGCGTGCCACCGTTCGAGGTTTCGCAATTTGGTGGCGTCACCGTCTCGCACACCGTGAAGCGAGGTTCGAAAGAACAGCGGGGTCTGCTCACGTTGAACAAACGGCTGCTGAGCAGTTTTGGTTTCGAGCGAGGTGTGACGCACGCGGAATTCATCCGCCGTGCGGATCCTCCAGGGAAGCCTGTTCGTGCTTCCGAGATTAGGATCCCGGAAAGGGTCTCCACAGCACATATTTCAAGGATTGGAAAAGGCCCAGCCCCCGCTTCCAGGACCGATCAATTCCATTTTCTCGAAGTCGCAGCCCGCGTCGGCGGGGCCTACACGTCAGAGACGATCGCAGCGGCAAGTGGCATCAATCCCTGGCTCGAGTGGGCCAGAATCGAACTCGCCACGCCCGAGCGGCCCTACATTCTGCCACCAGTTCGCCAGGAGTATGGCGGCGTTGCTGTTTCACTGGCACGTCAGGAACATCCCTGTACTTCGGCTTATACCGATCCGGAGATCGTATATCGTGTATGCAAGCCCTGGCATGTCGGCCTCATCGTTAGCTCGCCTGACTATGAGCGAGTGAAAGATTTGGTGGTACGCTACGCACGCCGTTTCAGTGAGGATTTCACCGCTGTCGCTCCGCCAGAAGAAACACCGGAGCAACACCTATGAACTTTGCTTCTATGATCTCAACCGCGACGCTCGAACCGGCGCGGCAGCTTGCCAGGCCAGGAGAACATCTGATTGGCTCCGTTCGTGGATCGCTCCCTGGTCCTACTCTGCTAATCCTCGGGGGCATTCACGGAAACGAACCCGCTGGCGTCCTCGCTGCCGATCGCGTGCTGCCGCGCATTCAAGAGCGAAAAGCTGAGTTGCGTGGCGAGGTGGTTCTGCTTCGAGGAAACACACGCGCGCTGGAGCGGAAAGTTCGTTACATCGATGCCGATCTGAACCGGCAATGGGCGCCCGATAGTGTTCGGGTAACCGCTTCCGGGAACGGTGGTTTGTCGGCGATGTCGGAGCGTCTTGAGCAGGGTGAGTTGCTTGTGGCCATAAGAGAAGCGGTCAGCCGGGCTCGAGGCGAGGTTTACTTTCTCGATTTGCATACTACGTCGGCGCACGGAAAGCCATTTGCTACCGTGGGTGACACACTCCGCAACCGCCGCTTCGCCCTTCGGTTTCCCGTGACGATTGTTTTGGGGTTGGAAGAACAGATTAATGGAACGCTGCTCGAATACATCAACAACCTGGGTGCAATCACGATGGGCTTTGAGGCCGGACAG
Source organism: Acidobacteriota bacterium (assembly GCA_030913905.1). Classification (GTDB taxonomy): domain Bacteria; phylum Acidobacteriota; class Blastocatellia; order Pyrinomonadales; family Pyrinomonadaceae; genus PSRF01. The sequence goes on along the minus strand of JALZOO010000516.1, from coordinate 468 downwards.
CATGAGGCTATTACCTCTGTAGACCATCATGAGGCATTGGTGTGGAACGCCACCATAGCAACTGGAAACTTCCTTCGTGAACATTTGGCAGAACTCGATCATGGTCGGTCGCTGCTTAAGCGCGCAGGCGGCGGGAGGCGAGTGGTTGAGATACGCCACCGTCATGCGATTAATCCGCAGGACGATTTCCAGATGGAGTTGGGCTTTAGAAATTTTCAGCGGGTCCGGCGCGGGGAGGTGTTGGCAAGGGATCGGACGGGCGAGATTACGGCTGGCGAAACAGGTCTTGTCCTGCTACCGCTGTATCAAAAACTGGGTGATGATGGCTTTTTCCTTGGACGTGAAGTTAAGCAGTTCTGGCTTGGTTTGTCGGCATTGCTTCGAGAGCTGAGGGTTGGTTATTACATTCGTGTTCTTCCAGGAGTTCGCCGCGATCCTCTGAACGACGACTCCTTGATTATCAACACG
>JALZOO010000251.1 GCA_030913905.1 Acidobacteriota bacterium | reverse complement strand
GCCGGCACTTTCTTAATATCACGTCGTGATACGTCGCGAAACGTTTCGGCCGTGTCGAGCAGGTGCGTTATCTCGCCGGCTTCAAGCTCGCGGATTCCTAATAAGTGTTTACGGTTGAAGTTCATTTTGATAAGCAAACAGCAATCAGCAGACAGTAAACAGTAGACAGCCGAACCGCCGAACGACTCTTTGTCCTACTATGATGTCCTGGTCTCAAGACGTGTACAAACCTTTCTGGCTGTTTGCTGTCTGCTGTTCGCTGTTTGCTGTCTGCTGTTCGCTCCCTTGCTGATTGCTGTTAACTGTTTGCTGTTTACTCCTCGCACAAAAAAGCGGCCATTGCTGGCCGCTGTTACTCAGACGGTTTCTCCAGGTGGCCGCTCGACAATTACCACGCCTTCTTCTTCATCGAATTCCTGTAGCATCACTTTAATGATCTCGCTCTTTTTCGTCGGCACCAGCTTGCCTATGTAATCCGCCTGAATCGGGAGCTCGCGATGTTCTTTGCCCCTATCGATTAACACTGCCAGCTGCACGCGCCGCGGCCGGCCAAAGTCGATCAACTGATCGAGCGCCGCGCGTATCGTGCGACCAGTGTAGAGCACGTCGTCGATAAGTACGATGTTGCGATTCTCGATATCGCCGGGAAGGTCCGTGCGGTTGACGATTGGTTTCGCTCCAACTGTCGAAAGGTCATCGCGGTAAAGTGTGATATCGACTATGCCGACGGGCGGCCGATCACCTTCAAGATCGGCAATCTTGTCGGCCATGCGTTCGGCGAGCGGCACACCTCTGCGCCGGATACCGACCAGGTAGAGGTCGCCGGTGCCGTGGTTTTCTTCAACAACTTCGGAGGCTAAACGGGCAAGCGCGCGATTGATTCGCGAACTGTCCATGATGCGGGCCTTCTCGACGAAATCCATTTCGCCGGATACTAGCAAGAAGCGTGTTTTGTTTACAAGCAAGCGAGCGCGTTAATTAATGATTCGACGCGAACTTGTCAGTCGCCGCGACGCTCTGTTAGTCTCGCTCCTCAACCAAGGCAGATAAAAGAGCTTTCTGAATGCTCTATCGCTCATTGCTGCGACCTTTGCTTTTTCGCTTACCTCCTGAGAAAGCGCACGAACTGGCGCTTGCGTCCCTTTCATTTGCACCAGGTCTGACAAAACGTTTGGCGGGCGAACGCTTCAAGCGAAGGCTGTTTGGCAAGCTGCGACGTTTTGGTTTGACGTTTTCCAATCCGGTTGGGCTGGCGGCGGGTTTTGATAAAAACGGGATTGCACTAGAAGCCCTGGCATCTCTGGGTTTTGGTTTTATCGAAGCCGGCACCGTTACTTACCATCCGCAAATCGGCAATCCGCAGCCGAGGCTTTTTCGACTCCCTCTCGATCATGCGTTAATCAATCGTGCCGGCTTTAATAACGAAGGCGCCGCGGCCTTCGCACGACGTGCGGCCACCGCTAAGGAAGAACTCGATTGTGTTCTCGGCGTCAGCATCGGCAAGAGTAAAGTGGCTGCGCTCGAGGATGCGGTCGCCGACTATTTGAAGACGTTTGAGATTGTCTATCCGGTTGCTGATTACATCGCAGTAAATGTTAGCTCGCCTAACACGCCCCGCTTGCGCGAACTTCAACAAGCAAGTCCGTTGGACGAGTTGTTAGCGGCACTGCAGAACCGTAACGCTGAATTGGTTGAGCAGCATGACCGAACTCGCGCAATGCCACTGCTGGTCAAGCTTTCTCCGGATCTAACTGACCAGGAACTGCGCGACATTGTCGATGTGGCGCAAAGAAACAATATCGCAGGCTTGATCGCGACGAACACGACAGTCGGGCGCAAGGGACTTCAGACGCCTGAGAAGCGTATCGAGTCGCTCGGTGAAGGAGGGCTAAGTGGAGCGCCTCTGAAGCGACAGTCGCTGAAAGTGGTCGCCACCCTCTACAACCTGACCGGTGGGTCGCTGCCCTTGATTGGAGTGGGCGGAATTTTTGACGCGAACGATGCGTGGAACATGATTAGTGCGGGCGCGAGTTTGATCCAGATCTATACGGGGTTCATTTATGAAGGTCCATCCATCGTCAGAAACATCAACGATGGACTGCGTCGGATTCTTGCGCGCGAAGGTTTTGTTTCCCTTGACGAGGCGGTAGGCTGTCGCGCGCAGGACTATTTGACTGATTCAACGATATGAAAGCCAACAAACTAATCGTCGCCCTTGATGTGGATACGGTGGACCAGGCCAGAACCCTGGCGAAAATATTGAGTGGCGTCGCCGGCATGTTCAAGATTGGTTCGCAGCTCTTCACAGCGGCGGGACCTGATTTCGTGAGCGAACTTGTCAACTCCGGAGAGAAAGTTTTTCTCGATCTTAAGTTCCACGATATTCCTAACACCGTCGCAGCAGCAGGCCGCGAGGCCACGCGTCTCGGTGTTTCTATTTTCAATGTTCACGCGGCGGGTGGCAGCGAAATGATGAAACGAACCGCGGAGACGGTGGATGAAACGGCCGCTGTTGAAGGACTTCCTCGGCCTGCGATCATCGCGGTGACGGTCTTGACCAGCGCAAACGAGGCCACGCTTGCAGAAATTGGATTTGCGTCTGATGCGGCCGCGGCAGTTAAGCGACTCGCGCAGCTGGCAGAAGTTTCCGGACTCGACGGCGTAGTTGCTTCACCAAAAGAAGTCGCCATTGTGCGCGCCGCTGTAAACAGGCCGGGTTTCATCATCGTCACTCCCGGCGTACGGCCGGCGGGTTCCACAACGGATGACCAGAAACGTGTGGCGACACCGCGCGAAGCAGTTGCAGCCGGCGCCGATTACATAGTGGTAGGTCGTCCTATTATTCAGGCCAAAGACCCTGCCCGCGCGGCCCAGGACGTCATAGATGAAATCGGAAGCGTAGCCACGAACAATTCTTACAGAAGTGAAGGAACGGGTGTCTAGAGTATGCGTGTACAAGGCGCAGACCCGGTATCCAAGCTTTTGAGTAATTGCCTGAACTCAAAGGGGCATGTTCTGGTCCGCTGGAAAACAGCAAGCGGGTCTACGCAATTTGCGCGGGTCGCATTTTGAACTATGATTCAATGGTGAACCTAAGGTTGAAGCTCGCAGCTGCTTGTTTTTTGTTTGTCCTGCTATTGTTATTCGGAGCGCCGGCGTCACCGTCCGCCGCTCAAAACTCCACCAATCAACCGCTTAGTCCTGCTCCCTATCGCGTCGGTGAGCGTCTGACCTATAACGTTTCGTTTTCCAACTTCAACACCGCGGCCCACGTAGAGCTCCTGGTTGCAGCTCGCGGCACTTTTTTCGGCCGCGAAGGTATACAGCTAAAGGGTCACGTGGAAACTACCGGTATGGTCCACGCGGCGTTGTTTGCGATAAACAACGATTACATTACATACGTCGATCCCGTTAGCGGGTCTCCTTATTACAGTCGGCAAATCGTGCGCACAGCCTCGCGCACCTCCGAATCATCCGCAGACTTCAACCAACCCGCGGGAACCGCCGCGCCACCCAAAGGGACCGCCCAGTTCTTTGGCAACCATGATTTCTTGTCCGCTGTTTATCGAGTGCGCGCTCTGCCGCTGACCGAAGGGACAACTTATACGCTGGCCGTCCGCGATGAAAAAGAAATCTACGAAATTGAAATCAGGGTCAGGGGCCGTAGCGTTGTCAAAACCAGCGTCGGTTCTTTTGACACTGTCATGGCGCAGATCAAGGTTCGAAACAATTCGCGCGCCGACGATCTCGGTATTCGCGTTTACTTCAGCGACGATCAGCGGCATGTGCCCGTTTTAATAACGGCCAAACCGTCAGCTGGCGAGATACGGGCCGAACTCGCTGGATCGGAATTTATCGCCACGCCGCCCGTACCGCCGGCGCCTGGCCCATCGCCGGTGCCAGCTTCCCCGGCACCCCCCCCAACCGGAAATCCGACAGTGAGCGCAGGAAATGAAACGTCGTTAACAGGTTTGCCGTTTCGCGTTGGCGAACAGTTGAACTATCAGGTGTTTCTTCCGAGCATACCGTCAGCCGCAGCACGAGCCACGTTTCAGGTCCGTGCTCGGTCGAAATATTTCAACAAGGATGGCGTGTTGTTTGAGCTGAATGCGAGCACTACGAACGCACTGCAAAACATTTTTTTCGCGAGCGACCAAATTAAATCTTATGCAGATCCGAAGACTCTACTTCCCTTCCAAACCGAGATGAACCTGGCGGAGGGGCGACGTCGTTCAAATATCAAGCTTACGATCAACCAGGACTACGGCACCGCGACTACTGAAAAGGGCGACCGAATCGAAATTCCTGTGGGCACGCACGACTACTTGTCTTTCTTCTACGCCTTGCGCACGTTAAATCTCGTTCCGCCAAGACGCAGCGCGGTTTCTATTCTGGTGAACAACAAACCGAAAACGCTTTTTATTAGCGCCCTTAAGCGTGAACCTCTCCAACTCGGCTCGCAAACCATTTCGGCCATTCAGGTCTCACTAACCACCGACGACCCGGAAGCTGATAAGTACCAGTTACGAGTTTGGCTCAGCGACGACGACCGGCGTTTGCCACTTCGAATTACGGCGGTGACAAAACTTGGCGCCGTGCGTGCTGACCTTGCCATCATTCCTGTGGCTACGCGGTAATTGGGACCCCAAAAGTGACCTTAACGGTAGGGGGGAACTAATTGAAATTGAAAACTGTTTTCAATTAGTCTATACTCCTGGGTGGTTGATTTCTCGGGCCTGCCAGGAACACTGCCGGCACGATTAGCTAAAATCTCAGAAAGTCTAATTCCACCATGCTTAATTCTTTCATTATCGTTCTCCGTGAGGGTTTTGAATCCTTTCTGCTCGTGGCAGTAATTCTCTCTTACCTAAAAAAATCGGGGCAGGGCTGGCTCAATACGGCTGTTTACCTCGCCCTGGCTCTCGGACTCTCCGCGAGCGCGGCACTCGGATATGTGTTGGCCGCAGGCGTCGAGGATGCACGTTTGGTACAGATCTTCGGCGAGACAATAGGCGGATACGCTAGCCAGTTTCTTGGCAACGAGGCATTGCGCGAAGGTGTGCTGGGACTGGTGGCAATGCTAATGGTGGGCACGCTGGTAATTCACATGTGGAGGACTGGTCCAAAGCTCCGCGAGCGCATGCATCAGCGACTAGGCCAGGTGTCAACTCGAACGTCCCACTTTGCTGCGATGGCTGGCGTCTTTTTGTTTACCTTCCTGATGATCACGCGCGAAGGAATGGAAACAGCCTTGATGTTAATGCAGGTGAGGAACACGCAGTTGGTTACCGGCGCGCTGTTAGGTCTCGGTGCCGCAGTGTTGTTTGCTTTAGCGTGGGCTCGGTTTGGACACCTGATTAACGTGAAGAGATTTTTTCAGGTTACCGGAGTGTTTCTGCTGCTCTTCATGGTCCAGGTAGGTATCTATTCGTTCCACGAGTTTTCCGAAGCCGGACTTCTCCCAAATAGCGAGATGCTCCACGAAGCCACAGAGAAGTTCTCACCTGACGGTCTGTACGGCAAGTGGTTTTCGCTTCTGATGATTTCAGTTTGTTCGCTTTGGTTGCTGGCGGGGTGGGCGTTCGATCGCGCGCGAAATTCACGCGGAAGCGGGTTGATAGCAACTCAACCCAGCTAGACCTTCCCCGATACTTCAGATCGTTTTGCCAGCTCCCGTTTCAGCAGCTTGCCTGTTGGGCCTTTGGGAATGTCTGCAACAAATTGGACCGTCTTCGGGCATTTGAAATCCGCCAGACGCTCACGGCAAAACGACATGATCTCGTCTGGAGCCAGCTCCCTTCCCTCCTTCAGCACAATGAACGCCGCGACCTCCTCGCCATAAAGCGGGTCGGGAATTCCGATCGTCGCCGCAGCCGCCACACTCGGGTGTTGATACAACACTTCATCGATCTCTCGTGGATAGATATTCTCGCCGCCGCGAATAATCATGTCTGACTTGCGATCGACGATGTAAAAGAAGCCATCTGCGTCGCGGTATCCGATGTCGCCCGTATGAAACCATCCGCCCCTGAATGCCGCGGCGGTTGCCTGTTCGTTCTTGTAATAACCCTTCAGGATGTTTTCGCCGCGCACGACAATCTCACCCAATTCGCCAACCGCGACTTCCCTGTTCTCCTCGTCCACCACGCTCATTTCGTTCCCGATTGGCATTCCGCATGAACCTGGCCGCCGTTTGCTATTCGGTGGGTTGAAAGTCGAGCGACAAGTGGATTCTGACAAGCCATACCCTTCAATAACCAGGCAATTGAATGTGGTTTCAAAACGCTGCAACACCTCAGTAGGCACGGGCGCCGAACCGCACATGGCGAAACGCAACTGCTCTGTTTTCGAACCGGCGGGGACGCCGTCGGGATGGGTGCTTAGCAGCATCGACAGCATCGTTGCGACCGACCCAAATGAAGTGATCTGGTAATCAGAAATTACCTGCCAAAATCGCGACGCGGAAAACTTCGGACTCACCACTGTCGAGCCGCCGGCGTAAAGAGCTGACATCGTGGTCACCGAAACAGCGTTCATATGAAACAGCGGCATCACTGTCAGCAGCCGATCGTCTTTGGTGAAGCCGAGCCATTCGCTAATCTGGCGTGCGTTAGCAATCAGGTTCCCGTGAGTGAGCAGACATCCCTTCGGCTTTCCGGTTGTGCCGGAGGTGTAAATGATAATGGCGTTATCTTCACGAGTAACTTCTGAACGCGTCCCAGCGTCAGTCGCATCGAAATCCCGCGTCGCTTTCTCTTCATCATCAAACTTGATGACGGCTTGCAAATGCGGCAACTGCTTTTTGATCGATTGAATGGTAGGAACGAAGTCAGAATGAACCAGCAACGCCTTAGCCTCAGAATCGTTGACTACAAACGCGATTTCTTCAGCTTTGAGCAATGAGTTCACTGGACCCGCCACGGCACCCAAAGCCCAACAAGCAAAATAGGCGATGACATACTCCGCGCTGTTGGGCATCAGCAAGCTGACGGCGTCGCCTTTGCCAATGCCGTGCGCGACCAGCAGTTGAGCCGCCCGGCTTACCGCGCGCTGAAATTCCACATATGTAAACGAACGTCCATCCGCCTCTGAAAACAGAAAGTGTTTATCCGGGGCATCGCTCGCGCGCTGCTCCAACATTTCAGAAACGTTTCGCGGGGATGCGTTGTGCGTTTGACTACTCATGCGTCAACTCAGGTTTCTCAAGGATTATGGTATAGTACGGCCTCGCTTGAGTCATCCGGTCCAACCGTCCGACAAACTACAGTTTTCGGTTTCTGCACGATGAAAATCAGAATAATAAGCTAAGCTGTTTCGAATTAAACCCTGGGAAGTCATGGATACTTATCGCAACTTCATTGATGGCAAGTGGGCCGCATCCACTTCGTCACGAACCGTCTCCAATATCAATCCCGCGAATACCGATGATGTAATCGGAACCGTGAAACAGGCAACCCGCGAGGAAGCAAAGCGCGCAGTTGAATCCGCCGCCGAGAACTTTCCGAAGTGGCGTGCAACACCGGCTCCTACGCGTGGCCGCATCGTTGCTCGTGCTGCACGGCTGCTTGAAGAACACAAAGAACAACTGGCCGCAATACTGACGCGTGAAGAAGGCAAAACGTTGGCGGAATCGCGCGGCGAGTTGCAGCGGTCGATCAACGTCGCTGAGTTTTGTGCTGGTGAATCGAGACGCATGAACGGCGAAACTATTCAGTCTGAATTGCCGTCAAACTTCGCCTACACCATCAAGCAGCCCCTGGGCGTAGTCGCCTGCGTCACACCGTGGAACTTTCCGGTAGCCATTCCTGTTTGGAAGATTGCGCCCGCACTGGTAGCCGGAAACACCGTAGTTTTCAAACCGGCAACGCTGACGCCGGCAACCGCCGTCCGGATAGTCGAACTATTCGAGGAGGCCGGAATTCCGCCGGGTGTCTTGAGTCTTGTTCTGGGTTCCGGCTCGGAAGCCGGCGACGAAATCATTAATCATCCGGCCGTAAAAGCCGTGTCGTTCACGGGATCCAACGAGGTGGGAATCCGTTTGTATGAAGAGGTATCAAGACGAGGGGCGAAGGTCCAGTGTGAAATGGGCGGCAAGAATCCGGTTGTAATTCTGGAAGATGCCGATTTGGATCTCGCCGTCGAATCGACGGCCCAGGGCGCATTTGGTTCATCCGGGCAACGCTGCACGGCAACGAGTCGAGCCGTGGTGGTCAATGACATAGCGGACGAGTTTGTCGAGCGAATCGCGAAGCGCGCCGAGTCGATGCGAATCGGTGATGGCAGCGATCCGAACACTGAAATGGGTCCCAGCGTTGACGAAGGACAATTCAAGACAGTTCTCAAGTACATCGATATTGGGCGCGAGGACGGGGCCACCCTGGTTTACGGTGGTGGTCGAGCTACCGGCAACGGTCTCGACAAAGGTTTCTTTGTAAACCCCACAGTTTTTGATCGTGTCACGCCAGACATGCGCATAGCCCGCGAAGAAATCTTTGGTCCTGTCCTGTCCGTGATGCGCGTAAAAGATTTCGACGAAGCTATGCAGGTAGCGAACGATACCGAATACGGCCTGTCGTCCTCTATCTTCACAAACGATGCCGCGCGCATCTTCCGTTTTGTCGACGAAATCGAAACTGGAATGACGCACATCAACTCGCCAACCACGGGCGGCGAAGCTCATATTCCTTTTGGTGGAATCAAAGGAACCGGAATCGGCGATCGCGAACAAGGTTCAACCGCTCTCGATTTCTATACCGAGTTGAAGGTTGTGTACGTCGATTACACGGGCCGCAAGCGCGAGGGCAATCTATACTAGGAGTGACAGGTGACAAGTAACAGGTGATAAGTAAGATTTGCATGGGTTTTAATGAAGGTGGGGATAGGTAGGCCGCTCAACGTAAACTTCCCAGAGGCTGTGAAGCCAAAGAAGGAGCTAAAATGAGGCCCCACGAAAAACTAGACGTATGGAAAAGAGCAGTCGAACTAGTCGTTAGAATCTATAAGGCAACTGAAGTATTCCCGGCTCATGAACGGTATGGATTGACGTCACAAATCAGGCGATCGGCAGTCTCGATCCCCGCTAATATTGCAGAAGGGGCAGCGCGTCAGTCTTCCAAAGAGTTCGCTCACTTTCTCTCAACAGCTCAAGGCTCCGCTAGTGAACTGGAGACTGAGCTGCTGATCGCGCAACGGCTCGACTATCTAGGTGCAAGCTGTTATATCGAAATGCGAGATGAACTTAGCGCAGTAGGTAGGATGCTAGTCGGACTCACACGAAATGTAAGGAGAAATTTCCGATAACCGCTGATCTGGCTTGTCACTTGTCACCTGTCACGAAAGAAAACCATGAGTACTGCTGAAACCAAAAGCTCCCAATCCGAAACGGTTCAAAAGCACAAAGAGTTTCTCTTCCCTGCGGTGGCCACTTATTACCAGGAGCCAATCGCGCTGGTGCGCGGCGAGGGGTCGCACGTTTGGGATGACCAGGGCAACAAATATCTCGACTGCTTCGGCGGCGTGCTCACTGTCAGCGTGGGCCATGCGCATCCCAAGGTTAACGAAGCCATCATCAACCAGGTCAGGACCCTGCAACACACGTCCACGCTTTACGCCAACAAGCCACAGTCCGACCTGGCAGAGAAACTTCATCAGATCACACCCGGCCGTTTGAAGAAGTCATTCTTCACAAACAGTGGTACCGAAGCAGACGACACGGCGATTCACGCGGCGAAGACCGCGACCGGCCGTCATGAGATTGTTGTATTGCGGCACAGTTACAGCGGCCGATCCGCCACCTCGCTATCGGCGATGGGTCATGCACCATGGCGGCCGCTGCCGGCACAGGTTGCTGGATTCGTACACGCGCGTGCGCCGTATTGTTATCGCTGTCCATTCAAACTTACTTACCCGGAGTGTGGCCTGGCCTGCGCAAACGATATTGAGGAATTGATCATGACCACCACGACCGGCGAAATAGCCGCGTTCATGGCCGAACCTATTCTGGGCGTGGGCGGTTTCATCGTGCCGCCGGCTGGTTATTTCGAGCGAGCGGTGGAGATTACCCGCAAACATGGCGGACTGTTTATCGCCGACGAAGTACAGACCGCATGGGGACGCACCGGTGAAAAGTGGTTTGGTATCGAACACTGGAATGTCGAACCTGACATCATCACTTCGGCAAAGGGACTAGGCAACGGCGTCCCTGTCGGCATAACTGTCGCCACGCCCGAAGTCGCAGACAAATATCCGGGTCTCACTTTCTCAACCTTTGGCGGTAATCCGGTCTCCATGACGGCCGCGTTGGCTGTTATTCGGGTAATTGAAGAAGAAGACTTGAGACGAAACGCCGCGGAAGTCGGTGGCCACCTGCGCGAACGCCTTGAGGAGCTAAAGAACAAGTTTGAGGTAATCGGCGATGTACGCGGGCTGGGACTCATGCAGGGTCTTGAGCTCGTCAAAGACCGCGAGACTAAAGAACCAGCCCCTCAAGCCGTTGCCGGCGTTTTTGAAGAAACGAAGCGCCAGGGAGTCCTGATCGGCAAGGGCGGACTTTACGGCAACGTAATCCGCACGGGCATGATGCTCAACTCCACCAAAGATGATGTTGACCAGTTAATTGAGGCACTCGAGGCAGGATTTACCTCGCTTAATTGATCCGAATTTACGGCTCCCCGCTCAACAAACAACCTGAAACTATAAGCGCATCGGGCGCGTACAAGACTTTTCAGTTTCAGCCTTGTTTGAATTTCTCATCCCTTTTTATTAATGAAAGAAGGTTCTATGACATCACATCTCCTGCGCAAATCTCTGTCATTTGTGTTCGCTGTGCTTTTTGCCGGCCTACTTGCGGCCTCGCCGGCGCGCGTTTTTGGCCAGGCCAACTCCACTCCGCAGCTAATCGACCGTGAGCTGTTCTTCGGCGATCCCGAGGTTTCCGGCGCCCAGATTTCCCCAGACGGGAAGTTCATTGCGTTTATCAAACCTTTCAAGGGGACACGTAATATTTGGGTAAAGCGCACCGAGGAACCGTTCAGCGCGGCCAAACCCATCACTGCCGACAAGACCCGTCCGATTGGGCAGTATTTTTGGAGCCGTGACGGCAAGTACATCCTGTTTGCGCAGGACAAAGCTGGCGACGAGAACTACCTGGTTTACGCGGTTAACCCCGCCGACAGTCCCGCAACCGGAGAAGACGTACCAGCAGCGCGTAACCTGACCGACGCCAAAGGTGTCCGCGCAGCACTCTACGCCGTGCCGCGCAGCGAACCCGATGCGATGTACGTTGGATTAAATGATCGCGACAAGTCCTGGCACGATCTCTACAAAGTGAAGATCTCGACCGGCGAACGTACGTTGGTACGACAGAACACGGAGCGTATTACGAGCTGGGTGTTTGATCTTAAGGATCAACTGCGCCTCGCTACGCGGTCCGCCGAGAATGGCGATACGGAAGTGCTGCGGGTCGATGAGAAAGGCTTTACCAAAGTCTACTCATGTAATGTTTTTGAAAGTTGTGGACCGATTCGGTATCACAAAGACGGGCAGCGGGTCTATTTCCTGACCAACAAAGGTGCGGGAACTGATTTGACCCAGCTAGTCCTTTTCAATCCGACAACTGGAAAAGAGGAACTCGTTGAATCCGATCCGATGAAGCGAGTCGACTTTAGCGGAGCTTCATTCTCAGAAGTAACTGATGAGCTCGTCTCTACTCGCTACAATGACGACCGCGTGCGCATCTACTGGAAAGACAAGTCTTTCGAAGCCGATTACAAACTGCTCCAGAAGAAACTTCCAGGCAAGGAAATTTCATTTTCGGATTCCACCAAAGATGAGCGCCTCTGGCTGATTACGGCTTTCAGCGACACTGAACCTGGGGAGCGCTACCTTTTCGATCGCCAAACGAAGAAGCTGACTCTTCAGTATGTCGTGCGGGAAAAACTTCCACGCACGGCGCTGGCGCCGATGAAGGCTGTTCGCTACAAGTCGTCTGATGGTCTGGAAATTCCAGCATATCTAACCGTGCCGAAAGGCGTGGATGCGAAGAATCTTCCCGCGATCATTGTCCCGCACGGCGGTCCATGGGCGCGGGATTCCTGGGGCTACAACGGCTTGGCGCAGTTTTTGGCTAATCGTGGTTACGCCGTGTTGCAGCCAAACTTCCGCGCCTCGGTCGGTTATGGCAAGAAATTTTTCGACGCCGGCAACAAGGAGTGGGGCCAGAAAATGCAGGACGATGTGACGTGGGGAGCGAAGTATCTAATCGCCGAAGGCATCGCCGATCCCAAACGCGTTGGAATCATGGGTGGTTCATATGGCGGTTATGCGACGCTCGCCGGGGTTACCTTTACGCCCGATCAATACGCGGCCGCAGTTTCAATCGTTGGTCCGTCCAACCTGATCACCCTCTTGGAAGCGATACCTCCTTACTGGGAGTCTATCCGCAAACTATTCTACGAGCGCATGGGCGATCCAAACACACCGGAAGGCAAGGCCCAACTGCTGCGCCAATCTCCGTTGACTCATGCCGACAAGATCAAGACTCCATTGTTGGTTGTGCAGGGTGCCAACGATCCGCGTGTGAACAAGCGCGAGTCAGACCAGATCGTGATCGCTCTGCGAGATCGTGGTTTCCCTGTCGAATACATAGTCGCGCCTGATGAGGGACACGGCTTCGCGCGTCCCGTGAACAACATGGCGATGTTTGCCACTGCTGAGAAGTTTCTAGCTAAGCACCTCGGCGGACGTTACCAGGAAGGCGCGACGCCGGAAGTAACCGCTCGCCTGAAGGAAATCACGGTCGACGTGAAAACTGTCACCATGCCGAAGAAGATGGAAGCAGTTACGGCTCTGCCAAAGCCCTCGGCGGAATTAAAGGCAGGCACGACCAATTACAAAGCCTCGATAGCGGTTGGCGGACAGACAATCCCGCTCACCGTGAAGAGTGAAATAAAAGATGAGGCCGGCTCCTGGGTTGTAACCGAGACGGCTGTGATGCCTCAGGGTGAAGTAGTGGACATATCAACGATCGAGAAAGGAACACTGCTGATCACTCACCGCTCAATCAAACAAGGACCAATAGCCATTGAGCTCGACTTCAAAGACAACAAGGCCACTGGAACCATGAGCATGAACGGACAGTCGCGGCCTGTCGCGGTTGATCTTGGCGGCTCACTTTTCGCGGACGGCGCGGGCGCCTACGACATTATCGCCGCCTTACCGCTGGCAGACGGCTACAGTGTCGGGTTCCGAAACCTCGACGTGCAGAAACAGAAACCGCAGCTAAAGCAATTGAAGGTTGTAGGCACCGAAAACGTCACAGTTTTAGGCGGCAGTTTTGATACTTACAAGGTTGAAATCACTTCTGCCGACAATGACGCCGACAAGACTACTGTTTGGATCGCCAAAGACACGCGCAAAGTGATCAAGGTGAGTTCCGTCCGGGGTGGAGCAGTAATCGAGTCGGAGCTGGTGAACTAAAGTAACTGTCCTCAGTTTAACCTCAAGCCGCAGATGCACTGGTCCTTGACCAATGCCTCTGCGGCTTTTTCTTATTACTAACTTTCGACGTGGCCGTCTGATTCCGGCTACAAGATCCTGCTTTCGGCTCTGCCGCCGGATGTGCGGAAAGGCTTTGCCGTTCCGACACGGCCCACACTACATTCATGAGGCTACGCCTCATGTCATACTATCTCAAGAGATAATCCTGCTCTATATTTC
>JALZOO010000501.1 GCA_030913905.1 Acidobacteriota bacterium | reverse complement strand
GGGTTAACTCGCGGATTCAAGGTTTAAGGTGGGGTGGTGGTGGCGACCGGGATGCCAGCTTTCAATTTTGAAGGCTGCCCGAACGCCACTATTTCATTTGTTGACCGAAGCATCCGGTCGCTACTCTATATATGAAAGGGCACCCCAGCGGTGATAGCTTGGAGTTGTACTAGACTTCAAGTTTGCTACCGAAGGAGAGCCCTATGAGAACGTATTATGTTGGAATGGACGTGCATCGAGCAAGCATCGTGATTGTGGTATTAAATGGAGCCGGCAAGGTAGTGATGCAATCAGTGATTGAGACTGGAGCAGAACGAGTGCGTGGCTATCTCAAGCAGCTGCGCGGGAAAGTGTATGTGACGTTTGAAGAGGGGACGCAGGCGAACTGGTTGCATGAGGTAGTGCGAGGGTTGGTAACGGAAGTGGTGGTTTGTGATCCGCGGCACAACAAACTGCTGCAAAGCGGTAACAAGAACGATCGGGTGGATGCGCAGAAACTGGCGGAGTTGTTACGCAACGGAGCCCTGAAAGCGGTCTATCATGGCGATAACGGAGTGCGCACGTTGAAGGAGTTGGTGCGCAGCTACGATTGCCTGGTGAGCGATACAACCCGAGTGATGAATCGGCTGAAGGCTATCTATCGGGGCCGAGCAATTGGCTGCGCGGGTCATGATATCTACCGTCAGGATCGGCGGGAGCAATGGCTCGAGAAGTTGACGGAGCGCGGCGCTAAACAGCGAGCGAGCTTCCTATATCAGCAGTTGGCGGCGTTGCAGCCCTTGCGACACGAAGCGAAACGGATGATGGTGCAGGAAGCGCGGCGACAGCGGGCCTATCCCTGGCTGAAGAGTGTGCCGCAGTTTGGCTCGGTGAGCGTGGCGCAGTTACTGGCAATAGTAAGCACCCCGCACCGTTTTCGTAGCAAACGACAGTTCTGGACTTACATCGGGCTGGCGGTGGTAACGCGCACAACTGCCGACCATGAAGTGGTGAACGGCGTGTTGCGTCGCAGTAGGCGACCGGTGTCGACGCGGGGCTTGAATCGCAATCATAACCACCTGCTGAAGCGAGTCTTCAAGAACGCAGCCAACAGCGCCTGCCATAGTGGTCCGTTCAAAGCAGCCTATGAGCTGCGTCTGTCGAGAGGAATGGTGCCGAGTTTGGCGCGCCTGACTGTCGCGCGACAGTTGGCGGCGATTACTTTAGCAGTGTGGAAACGCGGCGAGCAGTTCAATCCGGAAAGGATGAAACAGCAGGTAGCTTAAGCAAGAACTTAGAAAGCTCTCGAGGTGAGTATGCTGAGTGACGCGCGCCGCCTGCTGAACTGATTAGGCTTTGTGTGGCAGATGCAGGGGTCGTGGGTGAGTATCAAGCGAGCGGATGTCCCAGCAGACTGCGGAGGACCAGTCGCTACTATATGCCCCCACGCATAACCAGAAATAGTCATAGGCCCAGCGCCAGGGGCTGGAGTCACAAATAGAACCATGGTTGGCAGTTTTCAAAACTGACCACGGCAACGGCTATTCAAATCGGGCTCAAACAAAGCCAGCAAGAAAAGTGAACAAGTGGTGTGCTGATGAACGTTGAGCAGCTTCGGGTGTGTTGCGTGGCTAGCTGTCGAGA
Source organism: Acidobacteriota bacterium (assembly GCA_030913905.1). Taxonomy (GTDB): domain Bacteria; phylum Acidobacteriota; class Blastocatellia; order Pyrinomonadales; family Pyrinomonadaceae; genus PSRF01. The sequence continues at coordinate 445 of JALZOO010000501.1, read as the reverse complement.
ACTTTCGGCGGCTTAGGAGAAACTTTTTTCTTGACAGCCCTTTCATAGAACCGCTCCCGTACTGTAAGTGGAGTGCCTGTCGACAGGATCTTGTGCTTGAGACACAGAGGAGGTTAATCCATGAAGGTCGAACGCCTGACTCCAATTCTCAATGTCTCCAACATCGAGGAGAGTTTCGCCTGGTTTGAAAAGCTTGGCTGGAAGAAAGGGTGGGACTGGGGCGATCCGCCGGACTTCGGCGGAGTACGCAGTGGAGTCTGCGAGATCTTCCTCTGCCAGAACGGTCAGGGATCTCGCGGTGGCCCGATGCCTCGGCACGTGGGAGACGATGATACGGGCGGGGGTTGGATGAGTTGGTGGGTGGCGTCGCCTGCGGAGGTCGATGCAACCTATCAACTCGCGCTGCAACAAGGTGTAACCGTAATCGAGCCGCCGAGGGACAAAC
>JALZOO010000499.1 GCA_030913905.1 Acidobacteriota bacterium | reverse complement strand
ATGTAATTCTTGTCTGAATCATGTGTTTAGCCTGTTCGTCGAGTCTATTACTTCTTAATCGCTGTTGTCACGCCGGAAGAATCGAGACGATTGAGTTGATCGATTCGGTCTCGCAGATCGTTAACATGATTCAGGATCTCCTTTTGAGATGAGGGGCTGCCATTTCCATTAAAGCAACTCGTCTTTGACTGGCTTCATCTAGTTAACGCGTGAATTCCAGGCAAAAACAATCACAATAAACGTCGTTACAAGGTAAAAAAATCAACCGATTGCCGGTTAATGCTTAATGTGAATTTCGCATTGGGTGCGCCACCAAAGGCTTTAGACGTCTTCGGTCCTATTGACGGTATCTGGAGTTATTAAATCGTTGGGCTTTTAGCTAAGTTGGTGGTAACCTCTGGCTGGTTATTGGGGGCCTTTACCCGGGTTTGAAAGCATCAAGAGTTGGTAACCCGGAAACATAAGGAGACTGGATGTAATGCAGATTTCGCAAACTCGTAGGTCTTTCCGTTATGCCGCTAGCGCAATTTTCGCCATTCTGGCGTTAGCGTTCGTTTCTCAAGCACAAGAACTCGCCAACCAAAAGAATTCAGCAGTCAAGATCAAGAACTTCGGGCAGATGGACGATCGCCTCTACCGCGGCGCCCAGCCCAAGGAACAAGACTACAAAGACCTTGCAGCGCTCGGAATCAAGACGGTCATAGATTTGACCGATAATCCGAAGGAGTATGAAAAGCCGCTGGTCGAGTCGCTGGGAATGAAGTACGTCCACATTCCGATGATCGCGAAAAAGTATCCGACAGAAGATGCCACCGCGACGTTTTTGAAGGTTGTCAACGATCCATCTACCGGCAAGCTTTACTTTCACTGCGCCGGCGGCCGGCATCGCACTGGGGCAATGGGCGCCGTTTATCGCTACGAGTTTTACAACTGGAACTTCGATCAGGTTTACAAAGAGATGAAGCAGTATGACTTCTATACCAGTTGGGGCCACGGTGCCTTCAAAGATTTTGTGAAGGACTATTTCGATCGGATGGCGACCAGAAGCTCCGCGCAACAAACAGCCTCGCCAGTAGACACTTCTTCAACGCGCATAGAAGCAAGGCAGCACTAAATCAGTCTTACCTTTTCGGATCGAAAAAGACCACCGCCATCGGTGGTCTTTTAATTTGCGCATTTGCAGTTTCCTTAACGGTAAATGTAGGTTGAACTCTTCTTTTGGTCCCATTCAAGACTCAAGACGTTATTAGCATCCTCCGCAAGGATCTCCTCGGTTAAAGCGTCGGTGCTGACAGTCGAACCCACGCTCAATTCATAAACGATCTTGCCGTTTTCACCTTCGCCTTCCTCGCGGTTCAGTTGCCGCAACTCGGAGGGAAAGTCGTGTCTCGAAAACAGCCGCTTGATTACCTGGAGAGTCTGGTCAAGATTGCGCGTTCCAACGCTCATCTCCATTGTGCGAAAGACCTGGGCTGATTCGAAATGCTCCAGAATCCAGAGAGCCACAAGCACGAACAGGGTCAGTATTAACGCCATGTCGAGCCGGCCCACTCCGCACGCCAACCCCACGCCGAGGCAGATGAGCAGCACTGTCGTTTCTTTCGGGTCGCGAATGTTGGTACGAAACCGGACGAGAGAGGCGGCAGCAAAAATTCCAAAAGCGCGCGCGGCACTGTCGCCAACCACCATCATCATCGCGGCTGCCACCACCGCCAGCAGAATCTGCGTCTGGGCCACGTAGGGGTTTCGCTTAGTAATCGAAACTCCGCGGCGCCATCGAAAAGCGAGGAACGAGGCAAGGATTGCCGACATTAGAAACCTGACAAAGATCCTGAGAGCAACGACTCCCCTGTCTTCGGTTTCAGCTGTCGCGGGCATGGCGGCGTCCGTCCCAAACAATTCAGAAATTATTGAGTCGCCGCTATTCGGTCGCGCCGGAGCGGTAGGCTGGGCCGCCGCTGTCGAATCCTGAGTCGCCGCGACCGTTGAGCGGTCTGAACCAGTCCTGACGGCAGACGAGCGGCCGAGGATGAAGTAAACGAGCAGCGCACTCGCCACCAGAACGGTGATGAAAACCAACAGCAGTCTGCCCGTCGATTTGTTCATTCTCAATAATTCCCCCTTTTGTTATTTCAAACGCCGCCTGGCCCGGCAAATTTTGGCAAACGTCTCACGCCGCTCAGGAGCTCAAACTGATGCCGCCCTCAAAATGCAGTTGGCTGTTGAACGGCGCTTCGCCAGGCGCCATCGGTACGCGGCTATAGTTACCTTCTGAGTCAAGGACTCGGGCCTTTACGTTGTCTTTCAAATAAGCGGCCAGCACAACGTTTTTAAGATATCGTTTCAAGTTCTCATCCAG
>JALZOO010000496.1 GCA_030913905.1 Acidobacteriota bacterium | reverse complement strand
CTTTGTCCTGTTCGCTTTTCTTTGTTCGCTTCTCTGCCATAGAACCTCGTAAATCGTGAATAGTAAATCGTAAATAGTAAATGGAAGGCGCCGATCGACCAGTTCCTGGTTACACAAACCGCTCTGTCGATTTACGATTCACGATTTACCATTCACGGCTTTTAAATTTCCTCTACCTGCTTCCCTCTCAGCCGCGCCAATTCCATCGGATCCTTCATTCTCAGCAAAGCGTCAAACGTCGCACGAACCACGTTGTGTGGGTTCGTCGAACCGAGCACCTTCGTCCGCACGTCGTGAACGCCTACAGCTTGCATCACAGCGCGCACCGCGCCGCCTGCGATTACTCCGGTTCCTTCTGAGGCCGGCTTAACCAACACTCGGCCCGCGCCAAATTTGCCTATCAACTGGTGCGGCAGCGTGTTTTTGATCAGCGGCACGCGGATCAGATTCTTCTTCGCCGCTTCTACGGCTTTCTTAATTGCCAGCGGCACTTCGCGCGCCTTACCGGTTCCAAAACCCACATGACCGCCTTCGTCACCCACAACCACCAGGGCTGCGAACGACATGTTCTTGCCGCCCTTAACTACCTTGGTTACGCGGTTGATGGATATTACTTGATCTTTAAGGTCCAGGCCCTGGGCCGGAATACGTTGCTTAGGTTGTCTCATTGCTTCTCTTTACTTTTCTTGCGCGTCTTCTCTTTCGGTGCCGACTCTGTAGCAGCAGGTTCCGCAGCGGCCGCCTCTTCTTCCGGCTGGGCCACGAGTTCATTCTTATTTAAGCCGGCTTGGCGAGCCGCTTCGGTCAATGCCTTGACCCGACCGTGATAAAGATAGCCGCCGCGATCGAACACGACGCTGCTCACGCCTTTTTGCAACGCGCGTTCTGCAATGGCTTTACCAATCCGGCGAGCCGCTTCGATGTTGCCGCCAGTGGTTCCGCGCAAATCTTTTTCTGTGGTCGAAGCTGACACTATGGTCTGACCATTCTCGTCGTCGACGACCTGCGCATAGATGTGGTTCAAGCTGCGATAAACAGCCAGCCGGGGACGCTCACCGCTTCCCCTAACCTTGCGGCGAATTCGGTTGTGAATCGCCTGTCGAACTTCTGCTCTGCTCGTGTTTGCCATGTTGCTATTTCCGATTTCCAATTATTTACCAGTTTTGCCGGGCTTCAGCTTGATCGGCACATCCGCATAACGAATGCCCTTGCCCTTGTAGGCGTCAGGCTTGCGCAGCTTGTGCATCTCCGCAGCCACTTGCCCGAGCTTCTGCTTGTCGATGCTGGTCAGCGTCAGTGTTGTTTGATACTGCTGAATGCTTCCCTTGGTTGTCATACGTTCGGCTTTTGCTTCCACGCCCTCGGGCAATGGAAATTCGATCGGGTGTGAATAGCCGAGCGAGAAAACAATCTTCTTACTTTGCACGTCAGCCTTGTAACCGACTCCGACGACGTCCATCTGTTTCACAAATCCTTCGGTGACACCGACGATGGCATTATTCGCAAGCGCTCGAGCCAGCCCATGCAACGGCGCCAGCTCATCCGATGTGCGCTCCGCGCGCAACTCATCACCTTCGAGTTTGAAGCTGATGCCCTCCGGAATGGGCGTCTTCAGATTACCCTTCGGGCCCTTCACTTCAAGTGTCCGGTCCTGAATAGTCACCGAGACGCCTTTTGGTAACGTGATTATCTTTTTTCCAATGCGCGACATAATGAAAACCTCAAGGATGAAGGCGGAAGGATGAAGGCTGAAACCATGACTTCATCGCTGCTCGCTCGATTTCATCCTTCATCCCTCATCCCTCATCCTTTAGTAGATCTGCGCCAACAGTTCCCCGCCCATGTTTTCACGGCGCGCTGCTTTTCCGCTCATCAATCCCTTTGAAGTGGAGACAATGTTCACGCCATAACCGCCCAGCACTTTGGGGATTTCACTTGATCCGACATAAACGCGTCGGCCTGGCCGGGAAACTCGCTCGAGATGCGTAATGGAAGAAGTGCCACGCGCGTCGTAGCGCAGGAAAATGCGAATCGTGCGCTTGAGGCCTTCGCCCTTCAGCACAAAATTATTGATGTAACCCTCTTCCTTGAGGATGCGTGCGATCTCGAGTTTGAGCTTCGAGGCCGGAATATCCGCGCGCGAGTGCTTGGCCGCAATCGCATTGCGGATTCGCGTCAACATGTCTGCGATAGGATCAGTCATTCTTAACTCCAAAATGTCCGTAGTCCGTTGTCCGTAGTCAGTTGCAACTGACAACTAACAACTGACCACCGACCAATTACCAACTCGACTTAACGACGCCGGGAATCTGTCCCTCCAGCGCCAACTGCCGAAAACAGATGCGGCACAAATTAAACTTGCGGAGATAACCGCGGGCCCTGCCGCAACGCTTGCAGCGCGTGTAGGCGCGGACCGCAAACTTGGGTCGTCGCTCCGATTTAGCAATTAATGATTTTTTTGCCATAGCTTCCTAAGCGGTAAATGGCGAATAGTAAATCGTAAATAGTAGACCGTGGCTTTCGTGGTTGCAGTATCCATTTACCATTCACGATTTACCATTTACGGCAGTTACGCCCTAAAGGGCATTCCCAGTCCTTTTAAAAGCGCGCGCGCCTGCTCATCGTCTCGCGCGGTGGTGATAATTGAGATATTCATTCCCCGCAACTTGTCGACCTTGTTGAAGTCGACCTCAGGAAAGATCAGCTGCTCGCGTACTCCGATTGTGTAGTTGCCGCGGCCGTCAAACGCCTTCGGTGAAACACCACGAAAGTCTCTAACACGCGGCAAAGCGATTGAGACAAAGCGATCCAGGAACTCATACATGCGATCACCGCGGAGCGTAACCATGACTCCAATCGGCATGCCCTGACGCAACTTAAACGAAGCAATCGATTTCTTTGCCTTCGTTATTACCGGCTTCTGACCGGTAATTGTCCGCAGCTCTTCGGCCGCCGTGTCGAGGATCTTGGCATTGGCAATCGCTTCGCCCATGCCCATGTTCAGGACAATTTTCTTGACGCGCGGGATCGCCATCGGGTTCTTAATTCCGAACTCCTTGGCAATCGCCGGGGCAACCTCACTTTGATATCGCTCTTTTAACCTTGCTGCCATTTCAATCCTCGGTAAATGGTAAATGGTGAATAGTAAATGGTAACTACCGGCGACTTCGTCTATTTACCATTTACGATTTACCATTTACCTCGTCTTATTTCTCAATCGAATGCCCGCTACCCGCCGCAACTCGAGTCTTTGAACCGTCGCTCTCCAGGAGATACTTCACGCGCGTTGGTTTGCCGGATTGCGGGTCAATCAGTTGCACGTTGGAAATGTTGATGAACGCTTCCTTTTCGATGATGCCGCCTCCGCGATTGCTTTGCGGATTGGCCCGCTGATGGCGCTTGATCACTCCTACGCCTTCAACTTTAACCCTGGCTTCGGTCGGCGCCACCTCCAGCACGCGACCGCGTTTCCCTTTATCGCGGCCGGCGATAACAACTACCTGATCGTTCTTCTTTATCTTTGAACGTTTTTTTCCAGCCATGATTCCTAAATAACCTCCGGCGCGAGCGACACGATCTTCATAAAGTTTTTATCGCGCAGCTCACGAGCGACTGGGCCAAACACGCGCGTGCCAATCGGCGTCCCATCCTCTTTTATCAACACCGCGGCGTTCTGATCGAAACGGATGTAGGTCCCGTCTTTGCGGCGCACTTCCTTGCGCGTCCTCACGATCACTGCGTCCTGGACCGTTCCCTTTTTGATCGTGCCGTCTGGTGACGCTTCTTTAACCGTCACCTTGATCCGATCACCCAGGCTGGCAATTTTCCCGGTCGAGCCGCCGATGGGCATGATCATTTCCACCCGTCTCGCCCCTGAATTGTCGGCGACCTCCAGAGAGGTCTGCATCTGTATCATGGTGTCATTTCCAATTGCCAATTGCCGATTGCCAATTGGCGTCTATTGTTAAATGCCGATCCCCTCGCAGTATCTATTACTCCGATAAATGCCAATCGGAAATTGGCAATTGGCAATCGGCAATGTTGCTATTTCGCTGCCTTCTGCACTATCTCGATAACGCGCCAGCGTTTCCTGGCAGACATCGGCCGCGTCTCAACGATGCGCACCTTGTCTCCAACAGTCGCGCCCAGTTCGTCATGCGCCATGAACGTTGACCTGCGGCGAACATACCGGCGGTATTTCGTATGGCGAACCAGCCGATCAACTCGCACAACTACCGTCTTCTGCATCTTGTCGGAGACAACTGCCCCGACCTTCTGCGAGCGATGCGCGCGCTTGTCGCCGTTGGTTGCCGGCGCGGCTTCGGCTGCGTCGTTGTTACTCAGTTCTTGATTTTCTTCAGCCATTATTCTCACTCACTAGCACAGGCATCAGCCTGCGTCTCTTCCATATGCACAAGCCTGTGCCGGTTACACCGATTGCGTTTCGCGCTGGCGCGATAGAGTTTGCAGGCGTGCCAGCGATTTCTTCTCTTCGCGGATACGCTTGACCGCGTCTACCTCACCCAGCGCCAGCTTGAACTTCAAACGAAACAGCGACTCCTTCAAACGCGCGGTCTCCGCTTTCAATTCATCAGCAGAAAAATCCTGGTACTTGTTCAGCTCGTCGCGTCTCTTCATCTTTAGATCGCGCCTCCCTCTTGATCCGCGCGGGTCACAAACTTCGTCTTGATGGGGAGTTTCTGCGCCGCCAGACGCATAGCGTCGCGCGCGGTTTTTTCATCAACGCCCTCGATCTCGTAAAGAATCCTGCCGGGTTTGACTACCGCCACCCAATATTCCGGAGCGCCCTTGCCTTTACCCATACGAGTTTCTGCCGGTTTTTTCGTGACCGGCTTATCCGGAAACATCCGTATCCAGATCTTGCCGCCGCGCTTAATGTGACGCGTCATCGCAATACGCGCGGCTTCAATCTGCCGGTCGGTAATCCAGGCCGGTTCCAGACACTTGAGCCCGTATTCACCGAAGCTGATCTCGCTGCCACGAGTCGCGACGCCAGTCATGCGTCCGCGCATCTGCTTTCGGTGCTTAACTTTCTTCGGCATCAACATAGCGTTTCACTCATTTC
>JALZOO010000477.1 GCA_030913905.1 Acidobacteriota bacterium | reverse complement strand
CTCTTCAGTTTGACAAAGAAAACCCCGAGCACTTACATTGAAAATCCTTGCTGGGAGGTCGTCTAACGGTAGGACTGCGGACTCTGAATCCGCCTATCGGGGTTCGAATCCCTGCCTCCCAGCCAACTTACTCAAGCCAGCCACGCTGGTTCAGCATTTTCATAGATCCGCACCGTAAAAACGCCCGCCCACGAAACGCTGCCGCTAATTTTCAATGCAAGTGCAACCAACCTGAAATACTTGCGCTTAACTTCTGATATAAGTGCAACCAACCTGAAATAATCGGACGCTAATTACCTCCACGACCTCAAGAATTTCTCAACCAGCCTGGATAGACTTAGTCCACAAAGTATGAGTCTACATAGAGCGTCGTTCTTTGGATTTTCGGGACTTCAACCCTGTACTCAAATCGCCAAGACTCGTTTGAGACAGTCCCGGGACGCATGGACAGGTGTGATGCTTCAGGTCACACGAAGGAGGAATGGAATGACTTTACGTAATGTGCGAATGATCTTCATCGCGTTCGTTGGATTTGCAGTCTTTGCAAGTGTCGGGTTGTTCGCTGCCGAGACAGCTTACGCTCAGAGCAGCGGCAACTTCACCGCCAGTATCCAGACTAGTCAATGCACGATCAACACGATGCCTTCGCCCCTGTCGCCAACACCCGGCAGCCTGAGTGGCGGTGGCGGCACGTTGCTCGAGACCTACATCAAGACGCCAAACTCTAAATTCACCACCTTGCTCATCACGCCTTCACTAGTGACGGGCCTGTTCACAAACACAACGGTGACGACGAGTATGCCGAGCCAGGCGAATTCAGCAGCAGTGGTCGTAAGTGTCACCCTTGACGGTAAGCCCGTGCTTCCCGCGACAGCGGCCACACCCGGCGTAATTTATGACCAACGTTTCCAGCAACTCAGCACCAATGTTTTCGAACGGATCAGTGGCTGTGAAAACGACCCCGAATGCAACATCGAACTTATTCTGAGTACTCTGTCGGCACATAGTTTCAACTTCATCGCGCCGGACGTCGGCGGTGGTGTCCATCCTCTCAGAGTTGAGTGGGAGTTCGTTTGCACCGACAACAACGGGGCTGTCGTTCCTTGCACGCAGACATACACGGCAAACACCGCGGGCGCTTGCGCCGGACCGGGAACCGTTACTGTCACGCAGGTCAAGGCGTTCAGTCAGTCGGGCGGAATCACGGTGCCATAGGAGAATCGGATTCCAGACTCGACGATCTTTATTCGGACACCCTCTCCCGCTCTCGGGAGAGGGTATCTCCGTCGATGGCATGCCGAATGCTGAAGGAAGCATTACGCGGGAGACGCCCCCTCCCGCAAATCTTCTGATATCTTCCGCCCGCCCCTTATTCCACTCCCCAGGCATTTTGCCCGTTCCAAACTTATAACCTCCGTGGGACAAACCCGCGTCATGTAACAGGCATGAAAGGTAAGGAGCCTGTTTCAATATGCTCAAAAGCTCACAACGCATACTGATCGCTGACGATGACCGGGCCGTAAGAAATTTACTGGCCTCGGTAGTCGAAGCTGAAGGCTACACCCCAGTCATGGTCGATGACGGCCGAAAGGCATATCGCACCTTGCAAACAGATGCGGATTTCCGCGCCGGCATTTTTGATATGGTCTTGCCTAACCTCCCGGGCCTGGACCTGATTAGTTACATGAAAAGCGAAAAACGGCTACAGCGGATTCCGGTGATGATGACGACGGCCAATATCAATATTGAACAAACCGCAAAAGGGTTCAGAGCCGGCGCCGCGGTCCTTTTGCCAAAACCATTCACCGCCGCCCAACTGCAAACCACACTGAGAATGCTTCTTACTATGAGTGCCGGTACACTCAATAGTCGGAACTGATTGACTCCATACAGGAAAAAGTCCGCGGGCAGCCACTGAAATTAGTGACTGCCCGCTTTGTTTTCCACTGCGTCTATCAAGACGCAAACAGATAATCTAAGAATCGTAACCTTAACTGCCACTTGAAGCTGACCCGGCGGAACTAGAATTTGAACTTTATCGCAAGTTGCATTTGCCGCTCGCCCAGGAAAGTGCGGGCGAAACCAAAGGGCGTTGCAGCTGCCGGATTGGTAAGCACCGTAGCGGAGTTACTCGCAATTACGTAACGGCCGGTGTTTACCGTGGCGATGTTGGAGCGATTGAACAGATTAAATGCCTCTCCGATCAGACTCAGGTTGTATCTCTCCCCAAAATTGAACGACTTTGTAACCCGGGCATCAAAAATGTAAATACTTGGCGTCGTAAACTGATTACGTCTTGTACCAGGTACCCGGTCGGTAGCGGCATTTCCATCACGGTTTGCATCCCCGACAATATTCGCAGAATACGCAAAGCCTGATTGCAAGGTCATGATTCCGGAAAACGTCCAGTTGCTTAAGAACCCGCGGGCTAAAGCTCCGTCACCTACTCTGCCGATTTCATACACCGGACTGAAGACCAGCCGGTGACGAATGTCCAGATCGCTGCGTCCGTAATCGCCACTAATATTGAGATTGTTCTCCAAACCTTTGACATCGTCCGTGCCCACCACCACCATAGTTTGATCCGGTTTATTGTCTTTGGTATCGGAGAGGGTGTAGGCCGCTGTGAATTGAAATCCACGTGTGAATCGGCGTTTGAGTTCCAACGCCAAACCGTTGTAACGAGACTTCGCTGTGCTCTCGAACAAACTAATTCGGGTGAAGCCGGCAACCGGACGCGTCGCGGGATGCCGTAACACTGTAAACGTTAGGCCGGCCGGGTCGGTCAATACCGTGGCGACTGGATCACTCAAATTAACGTCGCGCGTGCGCGAAAGATCAGTGCCACGGAAGTAAAGGTAAGTCGCCGACAAGCTTGTATTCGGAAAGAGCTCGTGCTCAATTCCAAACCGGCCTTGATGCACAGCCGGTTGCTCGTAGTCTTTCGCGAAGAGATAAAGACTCGGCGTTTGTGCACCCGTCGCGGGCGGCGCGGTGAAGATAGCCGGGTAAGTAAGACATGGATTAGGAACGTTCGTGCAATTCAGCGTTATTCCTGTAACCTGAATTCCGTTCTGCGAGTGCGAAGTGCCTAGCATGATAGCCGTAGTGCGGCCATAAAAGATGCCGTAACCACCTCGCATAACAGTCTTCTCATTAAACGCATAGCTAAAACCAGCCCGAGGCGCAAAGTTGTTACTATCACGCGGAGCCGTGGTCGTGCTAAAGCCGGCCGCGGCCAGAGCGGCACTGGGATTATTAACTGTGGGCTCCGCTAGATCCTGAAGGTCGTAACGCAACCCCAGATTCAAAGTAAGTTTAGGATTTACCCGCCAGTCGTCCTGCACAAAAAAGCTGTATTCGTTGAGATCTGGAAAGGTTGTTCCACCTGAGGTGCCTGCGCCCGCAAAGTTCTGCGTATAACTGGCAGGCGTGTTAGATCCAAAAAGCGTATAAGAATTGAAAGTGTACTGTCCGCTGAACAAACCGGGGAAGAAGTTGAAGATGCGGTCAAAGTTGAAATCGACACCAAACTTCAGGTTGTGCGCGCCGCGCGTGTAACTAATGTTATCGAGAAACTGCCACCGTTTGATCGTGGTTTCGCGCGGGCTAAAGTTATTACGCCCCAGCTGCAAAAAGCCATTACCGGTTTGAATGCGCGCCTCAGTGACATCGCTGTTTGCTTCGCCCGGCTCCTCGTCACGACCAAATTGAAAACGAAACTCGTTGATTAAGCTGTTAGTCAGAGTAGAGGTAAGCGATCCGGAAAACGTCAGCGTCTTGGCAACGCTGTTGCCCGAATGTTCCTCAACACTCAATGGGCCGCCGTTTTCATTGTTATTACCGGTAAAGGCCTGCCGATTGAAACGCAGCACTAATTGATTCGCGTCGTTAACACGAATGTCGGTCTTGGCCATTATCACGCTTTGGTCGCGCCCCACATTGTAGGTGCCCATCTTCGGAGCCAACAGCGCTCGAACAGCAGCCGATGCTCCGGAAAAATTTGGCGCATCTATTACGTTTGGGATGTTGGAACGCTGCCCGTCATAAGCAAAGAAAAAGAAGGCCCGATCTGGTTTGATTGGACCGCCTAGCGTGCCGCCAAATTGTTTTATCTGGGACTTAGGTCGCTTTGCGCCGCGGGCCGTTAGAATAGGTGTGTTCGAGTTTAGCGACTCGTCGCGGAAGTATTCAAAGACGCTACCGTGCCAGGTGTTGGTTCCTGATTTCGTTACTACGTTGATGACGGCGCCGCCGGCACGTCCAAACTCAGCGGAGAATCCGTTCTGGTTGACCTGGAACTCCTGCACTGCTTCTTCGGAAAACTGATATGGAGGACGCGTGCCTGTGCGTCCCAGGGACTGACCAAAGAAGGTGTTGTTGTTGTCCGTTCCGTCGACCTGCAAGCTGTTGAGAGTTCCCTTTTGTCCGCCCACGGCTAGATCGCCTTGTCTCGTGGGATCACGGACAACGCTCGGCGTCAACGTGGCGAAATCCAGAAAGTTCCTACCGTTGACGGGCAAGTTTTCAATCGCGCGCTCGTTGATGGTTGAGGAAACGGAGGTGCGAGTGGTTTCGACGATTTGTCCGTCCGCTTCGACGTTAACAACGGCGGTGTCTGCGCCACTCAGGCTCAAGTTGACGTCCAGGGGCGCCTGGCCGCCAATCGTCACGGTTACATTTTCATAGGTGGCAGCAGCAAATCCTTGAGCGCCACTGGTCGTGACCCGGTACTTTCCCGGCGGTAAGAGGATCAGGCGATAGTTCCCCTCATCGTCTGTACTCCCGTTCTTAACAAAACCTGTTTCCTGATTAGTTGCCGTAACCGTGATACCTGGTACGGCGGCGCCCTGCGGATCGAGCACGCGGCCTTCGATGTTTCCGGTTGTCGCTTGCGATTGGCCAACAGCTCCAACGGCTAGAGTGAGAACAAAGGCAACCAACATGCACAGTCTGGCGCATGGGAATATTGTGGCAATCATGATTTTCCTCAATTCAATTTTTCAGAGTCGGATATGCCCGGAAGGCAAACTACAAAACGAGGAGCGTTGAGCTGAAAGACAAATGCAAACGGCAGGATAGTAGTTGAAGGCGTTAAGTCAGATCAAGACTTTCACCCGATAAATCTTTCGCAATTAAGGAGCTATATATGCAACGTTAACTGCCGGCGGAAGGTCTGGTGACAGGTTTCCAAAGCGCCGCCAAACGTCCGCCGCCCGCGGTCTGCAGAATGCTCATGATTCCCATATAGCCGAAGCCAAAAAAGAAGAGCAGCAGGAAAGGAACGGTGCCCCACATGCGCAGGTGAAGCGCGTAGAGGATGGCCAGCAGGAAATAAATTGAGAAGCTCAGTTCGAGCAAGGGTAACAAACCGCGCTTGCGTTTGTACTTCTTGCTTTTCCAGGTTTCGTCATGAGTTTTCTCGACACGATATTTTGGAGTGCGGACAAACTCACTCTTGATACCCAGCAGAGCTTCCAGAACGGCACGCGCATTTGAAAACGCCAGGCCGATGCCGAGCGCCATCACCAGTGGCAGATGCAACAAACGCGGTGTGCGCTTCTCGTCAAGATACCAAACCGCGGTTCCGTAAAAGAGAAACACTGAAATGGACGAGAAGAACAGTAGCGGCAGATCCAGAATCATCAAGTGGTAGAACGGCTGATTGTAACGAACCAGCAACAGGGGAAACTGGAGAAAACTCGCGACGATCATCAGCGGGTAACTGATGTTTCCGGTCAACCGGAAAAACATCTCGAGTCGCACTCTCATCGGTAGGCGAGAACGCCAGATGCGCGGGTAAAGCTTGATTCCCACCTGCATGACGCCCTTGGCCCAACGCCGCTGCTGCGCCTTGAAAGCATTGATCTCTACTGGAATCTCCGCCGGCGCTTCTTCATCGAGCAAGTACACAAATCGCCAACCCATTAACTGCGCTCGGAAACTTAAGTCTGTGTCCTCAGTCAGCGTGTCGTGCTGCCAACCGCCGCTCGCGGCTATCGCTTCGCGTCGCCAGATTCCAGCAGTGCCGTTGAAGTTAAAGAAACCACCGGTACGATTACGCGTGGTTTGTTCGACCACAAAATGACCGTCGAGCATGATTGTCTGCAGCCGCGTCAACAGATTGTAGTTGGCGTTTATGTGAGACCAGCGCATTTGCGCGCAGCCGACCAGGGGATCCGTGAAGAAGTCGACGAGCTTGCGCAGGCAGTCAGGCTTGGGAACGAAATCGGCGTCGAAGATCGCCAGCAGCTCACCCTTCGCATGCTCCAATCCATTCTCAAGTGCGCCAGCCTTGAAACCCATACGGTCAGTGCGGTGAACGTACTGAATATCGAAACCCTCGCTCGCATATTTCTCAACAGTTGCCGCGGCGATTTTTACCGTTTCATCTGTGGAATCATCCAGGACTTGAATCTGAAGCTTTTCGCGTGGGTAGTCTATTTCGGAGATAGCTTTCACGAGCCGCGTAACAACGTACATCTCATTGAAAAGCGGGAGCTGCACGGTGATAACCGGCAAGTCTTCTTCGCTGAATCGTGCTTTCGGGGTTGGCACAAACTTGCGGTAGCGCCAGAAGTCGATCACCTGCTTCACGCGATACCCACCGTAGATGGCCAACACCACAAGGATCGCGAAGTATAGGATCAGGATTGTCCAGTCAAAGGAGTCGAGCTGATAAAGCGGACTGATGTTGCCCCACGTTTTGTTGACGAGGTCCTGAAAATATAACTCGAACAGCTTGTCGGGCGGCAGGCCGTGCGGGGGAATCGTATCCTGAAAAATGAGAGCCATGAGCAAGTCAATCCTTACACATTAAAGCGCCGTCTGAAAGTGCCGACGGCGCGCGGCAGGGATTCTAACCCGAAGGGCATTCCAACGCGAAGTGAAGAGCCGTCCTGACTAGATCCTGCGATGAGGGGCGCTGTAGTCGCTGGGAGCTGACGCCCCAGAGAATACTGGCGCGGTTCGATTACTAGGTGCCGTTTCTTGCGTTGGCTCGTGTTTTCCTTGCCATTTGCGCAGACTGAGATCAACCAGGCCGGGCATGATGTAAAAAACTACCACTGCTCCAAGCAAGATGCCCGTGGCGAGACGCGAGTAATGCGTGTTATGCCAGATGCCCAAAACTTCCAAACTAAAGTCGACTGCCAGAGGAGCCGCGGCAATGAAGAGCCACTTGCGAGCCGGCGTTTCCGTTTGTCGTAAGGACCTTGCGAGGGGATACACCATTATCGCCGCGAGAAAACCTGCGTATATGCCGGTGCAACGAGAGCAAACCGCGAGGGCGTGTCCGTTAAGGAAGAAGGAACGCTCGGGAATCTGATGACAGACGTGACCGAACGCCTGATAGATAACCTGTGCTGCTGCTGTGTGCCCATTCGCCAGGGCTACGGGCGCCCCAATAATTAGCGCCATCACCAGTAGCGAACCGGCTGCCACTACAAACCACATCGTGAGTGGCCGGCGAATACTTCCAAATTGCGGAACGTATTGATTGGCGGAACGGTACATCAGAATTTCGGAATTGGGATTTCGGATTTCAGACTCTTATCCGCATTCCGCAATCAGCGATCTAAAATCGAATAACTGTGTCTGGCCCACCCTCGATGTGCAGCGTGTCGACGAATCTAATGTGTCGCGACTCTGTTGTCATTACCACCGAGTGCGTGCGCTTGCCGGCGCCAAAGAACCTGACGCCTTTCAGCAGCGCGCCGTCAGTCACGCCAGTGGCTGCGAAGATTATCTTCCGGCCTGGAGCAAGGTCGTTGGTGTCGTAAACCTTGTCTATGTCTGTAATGCCCATTGAATGCAATCGTTCCATCACTTCTTCTTTTGGTGGCACCTTGTTCTTATCAACGTCGAGCCGCTCAGGATCAACAACCAGGCGCGCCTGGATTTCCCCGTTCAAACATTTCATGGCCGCCGCGGTTATCACTCCCTCAGGCGCTCCGCCGATGCCGATGAGCGCGTGAATATTTGTGCCGGCCACTGCGGCAGAAATCCCGGCGGAGAGATCGCCATCACCGATTAGACGAATGCGCGCCCCGGCTTCGCGTACGTCTGAGATCAACTTCTTATGTCTCGAGCGGTCCAGCACGATCACCGTCAGGTCTTCGATATCCCGGCCCAACCGGCGGGCAATGTTCTTCAGGTTTTCTTTAACCGGCGCGTCAAGGTCTACGACGCCGCGCGAGGAAGGGCCGACGACGATCTTGTCCATGTAAATATCAGGGGCGTTGAGAAGCCCCCCACGCTCCGCAGCCGCCAACACCGCAATCGCATTGTTGGCGCCCAGCGCACATAGGTTGGTGCCTTCCAACGGGTCAACGGCGATGTCTACCTCCGGACACGACTCAGCAACTTCTTCACCCACCCCGAAACCGCCGCCGACTTCTTCGCCGATGTAGAGCATCGGAGCTTCGTCACGTTCGCCTTCGCCGATCACGATCCGCCCGCGCATCGGCACGGTATCCATAACTTCGCGCATCGCCTCAACGGCGACGTGATCTGAATACTTGCGGTCGCCTTGTCCCATTGTGCGCGCCGCGGCAATCGCCGCCGCTTCGCACACGCGCAAGAAATCCAGAGACAGCTCGCGCTCTGTCCTTAACTCTTGGGCCATTTCAGCTCTCCTGGAAACGGAATTTGACCACGAACCGCGTCCGATTGCCTGGCGTTCGTAGATGAAGAAGTGCGGGCCTCATACTAGCAGAGCACTCCGATTATTTGTAGCCGCCGATCAGTGAAACCACTGAAACAAAACATTGATTAAGCATATTCTCATAATAAAAAACCGAACCACTTCTCGCGCCGTTCATAAATATCGACTCGCCGCTCGCCGTCATATAAACTCGGGCCACGTTGTCGAACGTCCCGTCTGGTAACACTCGAGGAGAATGCAAATGCCTAAAGATTCAAAGCCTCTGGTGCTGGACCTCAGCGAGGTCGGCGCCGGCGATGTTCAACTGGTCGGCGGCAAGTGTGCCAGTCTGGGCGAGTTGTTCCGCGCGCTGGTTCCACGCGGCGTACGCGCGGTAGACGGCTTTGCCACCACCAGTGAAGCTTATCGGCTGCTACTCGAAACCAACGGTCTGGGCACACGACTGCGCGAGATGATGGACGGTCTGGACCACAACGACATCCGTGCGCTCAACGATGCCGGCCGCCAGGCGCGCGCATTGATGCTCGACACTCCACTGCCTAATGAAGTTGATGCGGCAATCAAGGATGCCTACCGCCGGCTTTGCGAGCGGGTTGGCTGTAAACCGGAAGTCGCGGTGCGATCGTCAGCGACTGCTGAAGATCTGCCTGATGCATCTTTCGCCGGCCAACAGGACACAATTCTAAACGTGCGTGGCGAAGATCGTTTGATTGAAGCCTGTCATCGTTGTTTTGCTTCTCTCTGGACTGACCGTGCCATCTCCTATCGTGCTGCGCGTGGCTTCGATCATTTCGAAGTTGCCCTTTCAATCGGCGTGCAGCCGATGGTTCGTTCGGATCAGGCTTGCTCAGGCGTGATGTTTTCGCTGGATACAGAATCAGGTTTTCGCGACGTGGTTGTGATCAATGGCGCCTGGGGCCTGGGCGAAGCAATTGTGCAGGGAATGGCGACGCCCGATGAGTGGGTTGTCTTCAAACCTACCCTGCGTACCGGAGCGCGTCCGATCGTGAGCCGCCGGCTGGGTGGCAAGGAAGTAAAGATGGTCTATGGTTTGGACGGCCGCGGCACGCGCACGCGCGAAGTCGTCGAGGCCCAGCGCCAGCGTTTTTGTCTGAGCGACTACGAAGCGTTGGAACTGGCGCGATGGGCGTGCTTGATCGAAGATCATTATTCGGAGCTGGCCGGGAAGTCGACTCCGATGGATATCGAGTGGGCCAAGGATGGGCTGACTGGAGAACTTTTCATTCTTCAGGCGCGACCGGAAACTGTTCACGCCACGAACGGCCACAACTACATCGAAACCTACCGGCTTACCGGCGAACACGGCGAGCCACTCGTTTCCGGCATCGCCGTCGGAGAGAAAATCAGCCACGGGTGCGTGCATGTTCTCGCCGATCCTGATCATCTGGCGGAATTCAAAGCGGGAGACGTGCTGGTAACTTCGATGACTGATCCCGCCTGGGAACCGATCATGAAGAGAGCTGCGGCTATCGTGACCGACCGCGGCGGACGCACCTGTCACAGCGCAATTATCAGTCGTGAACTCGGACTTCCCTGCATAGTCGGTACGGGCAAGGCGACACAGGTTTTGCAAAGCGGCACCGACGTGACTGTTTCATGTTCGGAAGGCGCGCACGGAAACATCTACGAAGGCTCGATCGAATTTGCCGTTGACCGCCGCGAGGTGGGGGACGAAAAACGGCCGCGCACGCAGGTAATGATGAATGTCGGTGATCCCGACCACGCGTTTGCGGTCGCTTCATTGCCAAACGATGGTGTCGGCCTGGCGCGGCTTGAGTTCATCATCAACAACCACATTGGCATTCATCCAATGGCCCTGGTGCGTTACCCGCATCTGGAGAATCCGGAAGTAGTGAAAGAGATAGGGCATCGGATTGGTGAAGAAGATCCGCGCGACTTTTTTGTGCGCCGCCTGGCCGAAGGAATCGGGCGCATCGCCGCCGCGTTCTACCCGAAGCCGGTCATCGTAAGAATGTCTGACTTCAAGTCAAACGAGTATGCGATGTTGATTGGCGGTCATGAGTTTGAGCCGACTGAGGAAAACCCGATGCTCGGTTTTCGCGGTGCCTCCCGTTATTACGACGAGCGATATCGCGAAGGATTCGAACTCGAATGTCTGGCCCTCCAAAGAGTCCGTGATGAGATGGGACTGGTCAACGTCAAGGCGATGATTCCCTTCTGTCGCACAGTGGCTGAAGCTGAACGCGTTGTTGGTTTGATGTCTGACTTTGGTTTGAAACAAGGTGAGCACGAGTTGGAAATCTATGCCATGTGCGAGCTTCCTGCGAATGTGATTTACGCCGACGAGTTTCTGCGTGTCTTCGATGGTTATTCGATAGGGTCTAACGATCTCACACAACTCACGCTGGGCCTCGATCGCGATTCGGAAATGGTGGCCCATCTTTTTGACGAGCGTGACGGGGCTGTGGAACGAATGGTGACCCTGGCTATCGAAGCTGCGCATCGCGCCGGAAAGAAGATCGGCATTTGCGGACAGGCGCCATCAGACTATCCTGAATTTGCGCAGTTCCTGGTAGAAAAAGGCATTTCCTCAATCTCACTCAATCCTGACACCGTACTGCAAACCACGCACGTGATTCTCGAAGCTGAATCCAGACTCCCTGCGATGAAGGCGGAGTCTGTGAAGCCGGCTAGTCGCCCGGTGATAGCCGCGTCAATCGAAAGCTTCGAAATCGCGACTGCCTTCAGCAAAACAGTAGTCGAGTAGAGTCCTGATAGTGAAGTCAGTAACACCCGCGATCCCTCTCCCTATGGGAGAGGGTGCGAAGCATAGCGGGTGGTTAAGCCTAGCTCGACAAATCACAGGCGCGGCATCCGTCTATCTACAAACTAGCGTCCGACCACGCTAGCGTGTCCCGCTAAAGACAGTTAGAATGCGCGCAGTTCGACTGCCTCGACCCAACCACCGGGAGAATTTGAATGGCTACCCTCTTGATCGTCGATGACGACACCCTCATCCGTGACACGCTTCACGAACTTCTATCATCGACTCACGAATGCCACACCGCCGATCGCGCCGAACAGGCTCTCGCGTATCTCGACGTTGAGAGTTATCACGCCGTGATCACAGACATCTCAATGCCCGGACTGAGCGGTCGAGACATTCTGAGGCAAGTGCACGACAAACACCCTAACACTCCGGTGATTGTGATTTCAGGCAGACCAGACGAAGACGATGGGCAGGGTCTGATAGAAATGGGCGCGTTCGCTTACTTCAGCAAGCCTTTCCAACTCGACGACATCGAAGACGCGGTTACTCGCGCCATCGCGCGACACCAGGAACTAACCACCTCAGCTCGCGCCTCGACACCAACTGAAACACCTGCTCCTGAGGAAGCCCGTTAACCCACTAATTCCGTCGCGCAACCGAGACCCCATTCAATCGTATCTTTGAAGCACTGAAAACAGAGTGAGGTTTCCGCGAGTCTCGTTAATTCACCATCGGGAATAGAACAAAAATGCAACTTGACAATTCAAAATCGGTAGTAAGGTTGACGGGCCTCAAGGCTGCCTCTGACAGCATTGGGTGATGCTCACGCAAGCAACCTTGTGTCTGAAATATATCCCTGGACCACCTTTTATGCAGAATCAGGCATCCCTCCTAACTAGCAGTTCGAGTACTTTCATAGGTAAGAATTATGCATAAAAAAACTCTACTGAAAACGATCGCGCTAATACTATTCATGACAGCGATTGTCCTTCTCGCATCTGTGGTTCCGAAGCAGAAAACATTTGTGACTTCCGCACAAGATCAGGGCTCGGAATTAGCGTTGCCGGTGGCCAACTACGAGGCCGCCGAACCTGCAGATCCACAGGAAAAATCAAGGCGGCATGCAAGAAGCAAGCGCTTTAATCACCAGAGCGGTGAAGTTATTAAGGAAGCACCCTACCCGCTTGAACGCATATGGTCCTCGCATTGGGCTAGAGAGGTTCCAGCAATTCCAATAGCCCAGAGTGATGTGATTCTAATTGGAACCGTTCTCGACTCCCAAGCTTACCTGTCTACCGACAAAACCGGGGTCTATTCAGAATTCGCCATAAGCGTCGGGGAGGTCCTTAAGGGTAGTGCGGTTAATAATGCCGTTATTTCAGCGCAACGATCTGGTGGCGCCGTGCGGTTTCCATCAGGAGTAATCCAAAAATATCGAAGTGAGGGTCAGGGAATGCCGAGGATAGCGCGGAAATATCTGCTCTTTCTCAAGAAACTCGATCAAGATGACGCATTCTCTTTGCTGACGGGCTACGAACTGCGCGGCGAAAAAATTGTTCCACTCGACGGCGGAAACAAGGGAGGAACTGAATCGCTACCATTTGATTCCTACAGAGGCGCCAACGTCGCTTCTTTCCTTAGACTAGTGCAAGACTCGATCATCCACTGACCCGGAACGCAACGCAATGAAATCCATCAAAGCTCAGCGCCGCGCGCCGCGTCGGTTCCACCTCGGACTGCTTGTATCGGTAGTATTGCTGGGCCTTGGGCTATTTAATGCAAACGCCGAAGACATCCCGCCTGCAAACTGTCCGCCTACGGGCCCCGCACAATGCGCTAATCCGCAAATGACGAGCAAGCAACAGAGTTGGCCTCAGGGCGCTCATGTATCCGTAAACATAGATCCATCCTTCAACCAACAACAAAGAGATGCGATACAACGGAGCTTCATGAATTGGCAAAGCGCGGGTTCTAGCGGTGTCACGTTTACCTTTAGTTACAATTCGACTCCCCCTTCCATGACGCCACCCTCGGGAACATACAATGCGCAAGTGTGGAATAGAGATCCTCCAAGAGACACCGGGTTGGGCGGTGATAACGCAGTCACTACAAATGGCGCTAATGCCGTGGCGCAAGAAATATGGTTGAACACTCAAACAACCGACCCATGTGCTCTCGCGCAAACAGCTGCACATGAGATCGGGCACGGCTTTGGCCTCGGGGAATGTCCTGGCTGCCCAACTTGGAGTTCGGTAATGGTTGCGGGCAACAATGGGTACAACAGCGCAAATGGCACCTACGGACCAACGAACTGCGACAATAATAAGGTTCAGGAGATTGGGCAGTACACGACAACAGCAGGAACAGGCTGTGATTCTATGGAGGCGTCTAACTGTACGAGATACGGCGGATCTTATGATTACTCAACTTGCACTTGCAATGGTGGGCGTTGTGATACTAGCGCTGGCGAGGGTTTCTGTTCTGCTCATGAAGGGGACTGGGTTTTGGCAACTTGTACGTGCCACTACTCACCAATCATTATTGATGTTACGGGCCAGGGCTTTGATCTTACTGATAGCGCCTTTGGGGTTTACTTTGACCTAAACCGTGACGGCACGAAGGAGCAATTATCCTGGACCTCAGCCAGTTCAGATGATGCTTTTCTTGCGCTCGACCGGAACGGCAACGGCACGATAGATGACGGCTCAGAGTTATTTGGCAATTTCACCCCACAGCCCTCACCCCCACTAGACACTGGTCGTAATGGTTTTAATGCTCTCGCAGTATATGATCAGCCAGAAAACGGCGGTAATAGCGACGCCGAAATTGACATCCGAGATGCGATATTTTCATCGTTGCGTCTCTGGCAAGACACCAATCACAACGGCATTTCTGAGCCAACTGAGTTGCGCCCTTTGCTATCGCTAAAGGTCGAGTCAATCTCTCTGAGGTACAAAGAGTCCAAAAGGTCCGATCAACACGGAAATGAATTTCGCTACCGCGCCAAGGTGGACGATGCTAAACATTCGCACGTTGGCCGATTGGCTTGGGATGTATTTCTTGTAAGCTCGCCTTGAAGAGTTGTTGGGAGCCGGGAGCGAAGTTAGGGGGCTGATGTCTCCGCCCAATGCACGTCTCGGCGAAAAAAAAGGCGGACACACAGGTCCGCCCCTACAATTTCGTCTTCTTCCAGCGCTAAGCCTTCGCCGTCTCGCGAGACTCAGCCGGGCGCCATGGCGGCAGAGTTTTCCGCGCCGGTTTTTCTTTCTTTAGACCCAGCGCCCAGTCGGCCTGCATAAGGGTGTGAATGTCGCGGGTCCCTTCGTAGATGATCGCTGCTTTGCAGTTGCGGAGGTAGCGCTCGACTGGATAGTCGTTTGAATAACCGTTGGCGCC